>JAKSMD010000001.1 GCA_024400815.1 Bacteroidales bacterium
CAACCTCTATTTTTTTTTTGTTTTTTTTTATTCGCCACTCTATACATATATATATTAATACGATACTAATAACCTTTGGAGGTCTCTCCTATATCCATATAATATTCTTAATATCAATTATTTCACTTTAGAATGCGCAAATAGAGAAATAAACACGCACATATGGATAATTTAAGATGCGATTTTATAGTTATTTGTAGAATTAGGGAACTAATTTTAGAAAAAATGGCGGTGTTAGTTGTATTTCTAACACCGCCACTATAGGTTTATTGTACTATCTTAAACTCGGTTCGCCTGTTTTCCGCCCTACCCTCCTCCGTAGCATTGCCGGCTATCGGCTGAGACATGCCATATCCGCGATACGATAAGCGTTCCTTCGGAATATTCTTCGAAACCAAGTACTCATATACAGCTTTAGCTCTGCTTTCTGAAAGCGTGAGATTATACTCTTCAGTACCCTGATTATCGGTATGTCCCCCTATCTCTATTTTGACATCATTATGAATGAGGTAATCTACAAGCCGATCCAGTTCGACAAAGGACTCCGGTTTCAAATCACTTCTATCAAAATCAAAGAATATATTCTTCAAGACCACGACGGTTCCCACATCTGCGCGACGAAGTTTAATGTCTTTCAAATAGGGAGCGAGTTTGGTATAAGATTTCTCCAATTGGAAATTTTCAGAATAAAATGGATATTTAGGATGAGAGACATTTAACAAGACATTTGTTCCCGTTTGGATACAAGCAAGATATTCACCTGTTTTTTCATCCGAAAAAGTACGTGTGATTACTTGCTTCGATATCAAATCCACCAACTGGATATCTGCTGCAAGCGGCGCCCCCGTCTCAAAATCTTTGATAACACCTTTGATATAAGTCACAGGATCTGGACGAAGTTCATAATCCAACTCAAAACTATATAAGTCCAAACCACCATACCCACCTTCTTTATCAGAAGAAATATATGCCTGAGTACCTGAGGCGTTGATGAATATGTTAATTTCATCATTAGGTGTGTTGATTGGATACCCCATATTTTGTGGTTCAGACCAAGTACCATCTGACTGCAAAGTGGAATAATATAGATCATATCCTCCCATTCCCACTCTGCCATTAGAGGCAAAATACAAAGTTTTACCGTCACTATGGATGAACGGAGCTGCATCATCGCCTGGCGTATTGATGGTTGCCCCTAAGTTCTCAGGCGCTGTGAAGGTTCCCTCAGTAGTCATAGTTGTACGCCAAATATCCATACCGCCAAAACCGCCCGGTCTTGATGACACAAAATAAATGGTCGAACCATCGGCAGCTATTGTCGGTTGGGTTTCCCAATCAGGCGTATTTACAGGTGCACCGAAATTTCTTGGGCGGGACCACTTATCCCCTATCCTTTTAGACCAATACAAATCACAACTGCCCATGCCAAAATCGGTATTGCACATCGTGTACATCAAATAAGTACCATCTGGAGAGATACATTGCGCACCTTCATTATAGCTTGTTTTAATCGGAGACCCAAAAGCGATTCTCGGTCCCCAAGTATGATTCTGCCGGTTAGAATAATACAAATCTTCTTCGTTCAGGCAGAACGCGCAAACCGTCTGCTCATCTTTAGGACGCTTTACGGTGAAAACCAATTTAGAATCATCCGCAGTGATTGCAGCAAGAGACTCATCCCACTCGGAATTCACATTCGGACCTAAATTTACTAGACGATAATCAACCGGATTCTTCATTGCTTCAATGCCAAAACGGCAATTTGCCATTCCCTTTTGAGCATCAGCCAGAACATCAGTATATTGAAGACCTTTTTGCATAAAAAGCTCATAATTTTGCAAAGCTTTCTCATACTGTCCACATTTTGCACCTTCATTAGCTGCTATAAAATAGAGCATGGGATCAGGTTCGCCAATCAACTCTATGGCCCGATTATAGCATTGAACTGCAGAATCAGATTTTAACGTAAAATTGTAAACATCTCCCATCAGAATATATGCATCAGCATAAGTATTGTCTTTTTGAAGCGCTTGCTTCAAATATGACAAAGCCTTATCAAAATCTCTTTGATTGATGGATTGCTCAGCTTTTGCACATAATGACACAACTTTTGAGCTCTTTTGGGCTATAGAAGTACCTGGTACGAAAATCATACCCTGTAACAATATTATTATATATACTATATATAATTTGCTTCTCATTTTATTCAATCCCATTATTTTGCTCTAATAATTTGGCCTCATTCCAATAAGTATCCATATCAGCCAAAGACATATCTACCAATTTTCTGCCGCTTTTAATTGTCTGATCTTCAACATATTTAAATCGGCGAATAAACTTCTTATTGGTTTTTTCCAACGCATCTTCTGGATTAATACCCACAAAGCGCGCATAGTTGATTAAAGAAAAGAGAAGGTCGCCGAATTCATCCTCCATTTTAATGGAATCAGCATCACTTTCGGCCTTAAATTCTGCCAATTCTTCTTGGACTTTGCCCCAAACATCTTTTTTATCGCTCCAATCAAAGCCGACTCCACTCACCTTTTCTTGAATACGGTAGGCTTTAATCATAGCTGGAAGTGTAGAAGGGACACCGCCCAAAACTGAGCGGTTTCCCTCTTTTTGCAATTTTATTTTCTCCCAATTTTCATGAACATCGTTTGCGCTTTCCACTTTTACATCTCCATAAATATGCGGATGACGGCGAACTAATTTTTCGCAGATTTGATTCAACACCTGCGTAATATCGAAAAGATTCGTTTCTGACGCAATCTTTGAATAAAAGACAATGTGCAACATCAAATCTCCCAACTCTTTACAAACATCATTATAGTCTTTATCAACTATTGCTTCAGACAATTCGTAAGTCTCCTCAATTGTCAAACAGCGTAATGTTTCAAAAGTTTGTTTTCCATCCCAAGGACACTTCTCACGAAGTTCGTCCATAATATCTAAGAGACGCTGAAAAGCGGTAAGACGAGCATCCATGTTATTCATTATTTAAAATATTAGTATGATCTTGCAAACAAAACTCTTTGCTTGGAAGGTTTTCCAGTCAAAATACACTTACCTTCTTCTTGAGGATTATTAAATGGAATGCAACGAATCGTAGCTTTTGTAAGTTCCTTAATCTTATCTTCTGTTTCAGGAGTGCCATCCCAATGAGCATAAATAAAACCAGGATGATTGTCCAAAAGGTCCACAAATTCCTCCCAAGTATCTGCCTTTCTGGTATTTTCCTCTCTGAATTTCAAGGCCTTATTAAACAAATTGCTTTGAATATCTTTTAAGAGTTGCTGTACATGTTCAACTAACGTGTCAAATGGCACGACCTCTTTTGTCAAAGTATCGCGGCGAGCAACTTCAGCATCGTTGTTCTCCAAATCACGAGGTCCAATGGCAATACGGACAGGAACACCTTTCATTTCATACTCATTGAATTTCCAACCAGAACGTTTGCTATCATCATCATCAAATTTAACTGTGATATTCAAAGCTTTTAACTTTTCAATAAGCGGTTGAACTTTATCAGCGATAGCTTGGCGTTGTTCTTCATTTTTATAAATAGGAACAATCACCACTTGAATAGGAGCCAAATTTGGAGGAAGGACCAAACCGTTATCATCGGAATGAGTCATGATCAAGGCACCAATCAATCGGGTGGAAACGCCCCATGAAGTAGCCCAAACATATTCTAATTGATTATCCTTATTCAGATACTTAACATCAAATGCTTTAGCAAAATTCTGTCCCAAGAAATGTGAGGTACCTGCTTGAAGAGCCTTACCGTCTTGCATCAAAGCTTCAATACAATAAGTATCAATAGCCCCGCCAAAACGTTCATTCGGAGACTTAACACCTTGAACGACAGGAATAGCCATGAAATTCTCCACAAAATCTGCATAAACATGAAGCATTCTTTCTGTTTCTTCAACAGCTTCTTCACGCGTAGCATGTGCGGTATGTCCTTCTTGCCACAAAAATTCAGCAGTACGCAAAAACAGACGAGTACGCATTTCCCAACGCACCACATTGGCCCATTGGTTGCACAAAATCGGAAGATCTCTATAAGAATGAATCCAATCTTTATAAGTATCCCAAATAATTGTTTCAGAAGTAGGTCTAACAATCAGTTCCTCTTCCAATTTAGCTTCAGGATCCACCACAACGCCAGAACCATCAGGATTGTTTTTAAGACGATAGTGCGTCACAACAGCACACTCTTTGGCGAACCCTTCAACATGACTTGCTTCGCGACTGAAAAATGATTTCGGAATAAAAATTGGAAAATATGCATTCGTATGCCCTGTTTCCTTAAACATCCTATCCAAAGTAGATTGGATTTTTTCCCAAATTGCATAACCGTATGGCTTAATCACCATACAACCTCTAACTGACGAATTCTCAGCAAGATCTGCTTTTTTTACAATTTCATTATACCATTGAGAATAATTTTCTTCTCTCGTTGAAAAACTTTTTGCCATTAAAATTTAGTATTAGAATTAACTTTTTAGTATTTTTGCGGTCCGACATTTATGTCGATTGTTTTAACATGCAAAAATACTAAATTTAGAAATATAAGGAGGTCATTATGAGAAAACTATTTTTAATTGCTTTAGGTTCCGCTTTATGCACCTTAGTAGGTTGCTCAACTGCGAATTTCGCATATTATGATGACATCTATGCATCATCACAAGATGCTCAATATCAAAAAGTAGCAACCGCACAAACAACAAATACCAAATCCGAAGAAATTCAACCAGACTCTATTGTTTACGAATACGATGAAGCTGGCAATTTATTAGACACCAAGACATATTATGGCGGCAGCAAAGAACCTGTTGTTACCTATTACGAGACCCCGTCTAATGAAACAACATACACAAATTACAACAATTACTACAACGAAGACGACTACTACGATTACTATTATACTTCCCGTATTCGTCGATTCCACACCAATTTATATTGCGGATGGGGATATTATGACCCCTATTTCACCAATCTTTATTGGTATGACTACTACCCATCCTCATGGGGATTGAGTATCTACATGGGATACAATTGGTGGTGGCCAAGCTACAGTTATCGTCCATATTATTACAACTACGGCTGGTATGACTATGGATTCCACTACGGTTGGGGATGGAATCATCCTTATTACCACAACTACTGGAACAGCTACTACCCACATCACCACTATTTGGCTGCTGATTATTATCACAATAATTATGACCACAACAATTCCTACTACTACGGTCATAGAGAAAGCATTGGACCGTCTGTTGGCAATGCTCAAAACGGAAGAAGCGAACGCCCTGACGACTACAATCTTGCTGGCACCTCCTATGGCAACAGCGACAATAGCAACCACTATTCCGTAACCTCTACTCCGGCATCTTTCAATCAACGATATGAATCTTTGGCCGCAAATTATAGTGCCACCGGCATCGGAAGCGCAAGTGCTGCAACCACTAGTTCAACTCCTACCACTTCAAACAATGAAGTCGCTCCTGCCAGAATAGCAGAACCCAGCACTACAAGTGCTTCCAGAACCAACAATCAACCAGCTACTGCCTCTACTTCCGTCTCTCGCACCAACACTAACAATACTACAACCACAACCTCTACGAGCAGAACGGTTACACCTAGCAGAACTAGCACTACAACGCCAAGTTCTACCAACGCTAACAGAACCAATACAAGCGCAACGCCGACATCTACCGTGCCGACCCGCACCACAACAGTCACCCGTCCAACTGGAAGCAGCACTACTCCAAGTAGAACAAGTACCTCCACGCCTTCCAGACCGGCCACAAACACGATCCCTACTCGCACCACGACGACAACTAGACCAACTGGAAGCAGCACTTCTACGAGCAGACCTTCTTCCTCCTATACTCCAAGTTACAATTCTTCTAGAACAACAAGCACTTCTTCCAGGTCAAGCAGTTCTTACAGCACCCCTTCCAGAAGTTCTTCCACCTCATCTAGAAGCAGTTACACTCCTAACCGAAGTTCAAATTCTTCCTATAACAGTTCTAGTTCCCGCAGTTCTTACAGCGGCTCTTCATCCCACAATTCCAGTTCATACAGCGGTTCATCCTCTCGCAGCAGCTCATCATCCAGCAGCAGACGTTAAGAATATTTAACAACAACACAAAACCTAAAGTTAACACACAAGACAATGAAAAGATTCATATCAACCCTCATAATTTTAAGCATTGTTGGAGCATTATTTGCTCAAGGTGACTACGAAGCATTCCGTTTTTCCATGACGGAATACCAAGGAACCGCCCGATATATGGGCGCAGGCGGCGCATTCGGAGCAACTGGCGGAGAATTCTCTGCTTTCAACACCAATCCGGCTGCCATTGGCTTATACAAGAGAAGCGAGGTTTCCTTCACCCCTCTTTTGCTCTCCTTCTCCAAAAACAATTCTTTATACTACGGAAATAACAGCTATACACAAAATCCTAAATACACCGTTCCTCAATGCGGACTTGTCATCACCAGCAACATCCAAAATTCCAACTGGCGCGCATGGCAATTCGGATTCGGTTACAATAGAATTATGGATTACAACAACATCTTCCGGGCTAATGCAACTGCTCACAACACCATGATGAATACTATCATCGACCATATTAACGGCATCAACCACAACTATCTAAGCGGTGATGGCGAATTGGCATGGAACACCTGGATGGTGGACACAATCCCTGGTTCCCCAAATACGTATGGAAGTCCATTTTCCAACTCTGATATCAATCAAGAAGCCATCGTTAAAACTTCTGGTGGTATAGATGAAATGAGCATCACCTTCGGCGGCAACTACAACGACAAAATCTATATTGGCGGTTCCATCGGCATCCCTATCTTAGACTATACGGAACGTATCCAATACACGGAAGAAGCCACAGATGAAGCTACCATAAACAGAGGTATCCGTTCTTTTGAAACCAACACCACACACCACAACACCAGTGGCGGTATTAACCTCAAATTGGGTATCATTTACCAACCGATCAACTTCTTCCGTGTCGGCGCTGGATTCCAAACGCCAACCTACTATTGGAAAGTTAAAGACTCCTATACCAGAGATATGACCTCCTTCTACAGCAATGGCAACAAGTCTGATCGTTTCAGCTACGACAACTACTACAAATTCTCATTAACCACCCCTTTGAAATTCAATGTGGACGCATCTTTCTTGATTAACAAGCGCGCCTTTATTTCCGCAGAGTATGAATTCACCGATTACTCTATGGCCAGACTTTACGCCAACGATTACAGCTTTGACAGCGAAAATGCCAACATCGTGACTAAATACGGCATCGCTCACACCTTACGTATTGGCGCAGAAGTCAACTTAGGACAGAAATTCGTCCTCAGAGGAGGATACAACTACAAGACATCCCCTTACAAACTGATAGATAACCAATACAATGCATCCGCACACTATGGATCCGTTGGTTTCGGCATCAGGACAAAATACTTCTTCTTTGACATGGCGTATGTGCTTCGTTTCATGAAAGATAGCTATTGGATTTATGATACAAATGACAATTCCAATGCCGTCCAAAACAGCAATACAACCCATAGAATCGTTGCCACTGTTGGCTGCAAATTCTAAGAATGAGACCATTCCTCACCTACATATGGATATTATTCGTCGCTCTTAGCTCGGTTTACGCGCAAGAGCGACCTTCTTTTATGGACGCCCGTTGTGAGCAATTTTCAACAGACATCCAAGGGAATCTATATCTTTGGAATGGTTCTAGTATAGATCAATATGGTTACGAAAAACAAGAACACTTTTTTATCAACCACTACAGCAACCCCATTTACGGACAAATCACAAGTGTAGATGCCTCTATCCCCACCAAAATTATGGTGTTTTACAAAGAAGCTGGCACGATTCTGTTTTTAGATCATAAATTAACCGCCATAAGCAAACCACTATCGCTCTTTGACAAAGGATTCAACTCCATTTCCCTGGTTGCCGTTATCGGTCCTGACCGATTGGTCCTTTACGATGAAAGCAATATGCTGTTGCATATCGTTGATTACGAATTAAATTCCATTCGGACAACGCATTGCAATTTTTTCAAAGACTTTTACCCCCATACTATAGTCACAGATTTAGATCAAAAAATCTTACTCATTGACAACGAAAATGGAATCTGCTTCTTTGATAAATTCGGAACTTTTGAAAAGAAAATCAGAGTTCAAGGTATCTCTTCTGCACAAATTTACAATCACGAACTGTTCTATCTATCCAATGCTTCCATCTGGAAAATTGGATTAGCCCTGGGGACTCCATCCTATTGGACTTCAACTTCTGCTGAAACACAATATTTTCAAAGGACCTCTGCCTGTTTGTACACACTTACTCCAGATAACCAAATTGAGATTACTTATATAGACATTTTATAGTTAAAGGTTGACATGAAACATCTAAAAAAAACACTATTCTGCACTTTATTGTTGATATGCTGCACATTTAATGCATTTTCAACCTACATTTTGATTCCGATGGACATGGGCCAAAGCAACCACTTGAAAGCATACGGAATCGCCTATTATGCAGTTTCCAACCAAATCGATATGAGTTGGCTGCTCAACTACCGTGGAGGCAGTTTTATGTGCCAATACAATTCAAGCATTGAAAACGAATGTACGGTTCGAGGTGTTTCTTATCAAGTCATTGCGGATATCCAAGCGCAACAAATTTTGGATGAAATAGCCGCTGTTGAAAACAACATGAATGAAATCCGCCTAACGAAAGAGCCCAAAATCGCAGTCTATTCCCCCAAAAACAAGTTGCCATGGGATGATGCGGTCACATTGGTGCTCACCTACGCAGAGATCCCATATACCGTCATTTACGATGAAGAGGTCATCAATGGAGAACTTCCTAAATACGATTGGCTCCATCTTCACCATGAGGATTTCACCGGCCAATACGGCAAATTCTGGGCCAACTATAGAAATGCGCAGTGGTACGTAGATGACGTGAAAGAGAATGAAGCACGCGCAGCTCAGCTGGGATTTTCCAAAGTATCTCAAATGAAGTTGGCCGTTGCCAAAAGCATTCGCGACTTCGTTGCCGGCGGTGGCTATCTTTTCGCCATGTGTTCTGGTCCAGACAGCTATGATATTGCCTTAGCAGCTGATGGTATTGACATTTGTGATGTAATGTTTGATGGAGACCCTATGGATCCACAAGCACAAAGCAAGCTCAATTTCGACAATTGCTTTGCATTCACAAATTTTACGATCGAGACAAATCCCTATGTTTACGAAGTATCCAATATTGATGTTGAGCCAACCTTGCATCTCACCAATAAATCCAGTGACTTTTTCAACCTTTTCGAGTTTTCTGCAAAATGGGATCCCGTACCCACTATGTTATGTCAAAACCACTTGACTGTTATTCCAGGATTTATGGGACAAACCACCGCCTTCCGAAAAGAATTAATAAAACCGACAGTAACAATCATGGGTGAAACCCCATTATTCAATGAGGCTAGATATATTCACGGAGAATATGGCAAAGGCACATGGACATTCTATTCTGGACACGACCCTGAAGATTATCAGCACTTAGTGAACGACCAGCCTACAAATCTCGACCTCTTCCCAAATTCAGCAGGGTATAGACTAATTCTAAACAATGTGCTCTTCCCTGCCGCAAAAAAGCAACAACAAAAGACCTAATAATAAAACAAACCCTTAGATAATTCCAAGGGTTTGTTTTATTTTGGAGGTAAGAATATCAATGCCTTTTTCATTTTCGCCACCTACTGGGATAATGACATCTGAGAGTCGCTTTGAGGGTTCAATGAACAGCTCATGCATAGGTTTGACGAAATTCTGATAATGAACAATGGATTTGTCTAATCCACGGCCACGTTCATTCACATCTCTTTGAATAATCCTAATAAGACGCTCATCTGCATCGGTGTCCACAAACACCTTTAAGTCCAACTTACTGCAAAGTTCTTTATCCGTGAAAATCAAAATACCTTCCACAATCAACACATCGCATGGCTTTACAGTAATAGTATCCTTGCCACGCGCACAGGTCACATACGAATACGTAGGCATTTCTATTGGATAACCTTTTCTAAGCGCTTCAATGTGGTTTGAAAGCAATGCCCATTCAATGGCATTCGGATGATCAAAGTTGATTCGTTCTTTCTCTTCTTGAGGAAGGCTTCCATTATCCTTATAATACGAATCTTGTGAAAGAACGCTAACTTTTTCGCGCGGAATACTTTGAATGATTTTCTTTACGACGGATGTCTTACCAGAACCAGAACCGCCAGCAATACCTATTACTAACATATCGACAGATTTTATTCTGCAAAAGTAAGAAATAAAGTTTGAAATGCAAATGGCAAAAATAAAAAAGGTTTTGCGTTTGCAAAACCTTTCATTCAAGTTGCCCTGATAGGACTCGAACCCATACAAACAGAACCAGAATCTGCTGTGCTACCATTACACCACAAGGCAAAAGTTAAGAGCGCGCAAAAGTATGAAAATTTTCAATATGCGCGCTCTTGTAGGGTTATTTTTTTTTAGCTTACAAATACTACTTCGTACCAGATATATCCACTTACGATAACTTCTTTGTAATATACATTATCTACTTTGAAGTAAACTTGATTATCTAATATAATCTCTTCGTAGTTACTTGGAAGTTCTGCGATACGTGCGCCAATCGGAGGATCTACAACCACATAGTCAACTCGGTTAGGTGCTGGGCGATAGAAGGAACCATCATCATAGTAGTAGTTGATATTGTTGTGTACGACAATCACAGGTCTCCAGGAGTTAAAGATCGTATAGGCAATGACAGCTCCAATAGGCGGACGGCAGATGATGTAGCGACCATTGATATAGCGGCAGAACAGACTATTGTAGAAGTAGTATGGAAGGCCGTGATAGTATACCGGACGAATTCTTGGAGGGATAGTCATATAGTGTCCAAAATTGTGGTGATTAGGATGTACGTAAGGAATCGGTTTCGGTCCATTTGCATGAGGTGCAGGAGCTGGCTGAGGTTTTGCATTACCGTTTGCATTGTAGCCTCTTTTTGAAAAATCATCATTAGACGAGGTCGTTGCCGTTGTTGAAGGCACTCTGCTAGAATCTTGAGCTGTTGCAGAACTTGGAGCAGCTACTCTTTCCTTATTTGCGGAAGACGTATTGGTAGAAGTTGCATTGGTACGAGAAACATTAGCATTTGAAGCCGGTTTTGCAGTGGTCGTTGTAGACACTCTACTTGAGCTAGAAGAGGATGTTGGCGTCGGCTTTGAAACCGTAGCATTCGTTCTACTTGCACTAGAAGAAGTATTAGGTTTAACCGTAGAAGTACTTGTTCTTGATGCTGATGAAGAATTATTAGTTCTTGCAGCAGGAGCAGCCGTTCTGTTAGCCGGAGTATAAGTCGTAGTAGATGTACGAGAAGTGGAAGACTGAGCTCTTTGATAACTGCTATTTGCCTTATTCAACTGGGAATCTCCCTTTTTCATTTGACGAGCAGCCGCACTGCTTGCCGAGGAAGATGTAGTGGTTTGTACTCTGCTACTACTTGGAGTAGATTGTCTGGCATTAGGATTCTGACCCATTACTTCTGTCGTGGCCAAACCAACCAAGAAGAAGATACCAGAAACGATCAATAATTTTTTCATAACTGTAAAATTTTTATTGGTTTGTTAACGTTTTGATTGACGGGTAACCCTTGCCAATGTTTAACGCTCTATAATTAATTTTCGTTTATATATATTTCTTGAATTTTTGTATACGAAGAAATACACTCCACTGGTCAAATTGCTGACATCTACATCGCATTTTCCATTGTAAATGTGAACATTACGATCACTCATAACTTGACGACCTGCGACGTCATAAATGGAAATCACGGAATTATCATCCACATTGGGAAGCATTACCGTTACCAAATTCACAGCCGGATTTGGGAAGATTTCCATCTGATTATCGAAATTTTGAATCGCATCAGTATTTATTGGAGCATCGGAAGTCCAACGGATAACAAAGCCATCTCGATTCTTATAATTATCCGACATAAACTTCACCATCACTTTCGATGTATTCACTCGCAATGAATCTGGAGCAGCATCTCCTGAATAAGTTGCTATAAGCGTACGAGGTGTTGTACGAATATCATAAAAAGCAATTTCGTCTTCCGGACTCAAATCAAAAGACTCAAATATAAATGTAATATAAGTTGCATCAAAAATTCGCATCAGCCAAGTACAATTTGAATTCGAACGATAGGGATTATCTCCGCTACCATCCGTAATTATACCAGAGCCGTCATGAATCTGACTTGAGCCGCATCCTTGCGTAATTCTATTCACGTAATATTCAAAAAGCCAACCTTTATCCGTAATAGAATCATCCGTGTTAAAAGTGACATACAGACTATCCGTTTGGAACGAGTAATATGCGCCAGCATTCAAATGGCCCGAGAAGGTTCTAAGCAAATGGCCATTACTAGGATTTCCATCCCAGAAAGAAAGTGAATCATGGTCCAATTGCGTGTCGAAATAGGAGAATGTAATATCAATAGAACGGACATCCGTTTCTGTTATCACAAAAGAACAGGATGTATTATTCTGATAATCTTCATTACTGCTACCATCCTCAAAAGTGCCATTAGAGCATTGCATAACTTTGGAGTTGCAAAAATACGGATAATTATCGTCGGCCGGATGGATGTTAAATGCCGCAGCTTGTCCATTGCTGAAGCCGCCCACAGGGTTTGTAGCGCCACCAGAACTGCTCAACGCAAAATAGCCATCAGAAGAGCCACCCCAACCAAAATTAAAATGGAAGTAGTTGTCAGAATTATATCCGTCACAGACAAAAGCATGTCCGCCATCAGATCCATGTCCAGAATAATAGACCGGTCGGCTAGCATTTAAATCCGCTTTCAAATAGTTACGCCATTGGCTACTATTAGTTGAGTTCTTGTATCGGTATTCGACGTCGGAAGAATAACCGAAATAGGAAGTTATCGCATTAGGGACGTCTTCAGAGTATGCTCCCGAGCCATCTGGGCCATACACCATATCCACAGAGGTAGCACAATGAAAAATAAGTTTCGCCACCTCATCATTATACCAAGAAAGTTGATTGGTCATAGCATCGTAATCATAATTCTGCTGACCAAAATTAACAGAGAAATTTCCATAGCCCGAATGATTGGTATGGCTGCCATATCCATGGGATGGATAACGGTAATAATATAATATCTGAGACATTGCCACTGCCACGCAGCCGTTTGGCGTACGAGAATCATATGAACTTGGTGAAGCCGTATCAATTGGAGAATACCGATTATAGTATTTGTTTTGATTCCAATGAGAAAGCAACAGCGGGGAAACTACAATCTCAGTCAGAGCTTTAGGAGAATTCTCTCGAATTTCGCTCCAGGCTTTTTCCACTTCTTGAGAAGCCGTGATTCCCAAACGACGAATCTCACGAATTTCATTGGTATATAGCTCGAGCCACATTCTCGCACCTGGAGCCATACTATTTTCTTCTAAATTCGTTTTGAATCCGTAAGCTAATACCGGCATGACAGCATCCTCTGCCGAAATCACCAAATAGCCATCCGAAAAATTCAGAACCGCCATCATCGTTTCATCATTTTCTTCAATAAAAAAGAAATCTTTCAGAGGAGAATCTGTAGATTCTGGAGAAATGCCCAAAGCTTTTTGATAGAATGCTTTTTGTCCTAATGAAATCAGTTCTCCTTTAGAAATAGGAGTAGCGAACATGTTCAATGGGAACAGCAAAATCATGAATAGAGCACCGATAAAATGGAAAACATTCGAAATACGCATAGTTTCAAAATTAAAGTCGCAAAAGTACAAAAAAAACGAACACTTAAAAAGCATTCGTTTTTTTCATATATTATTGATTATCTTGCTATTAAATCCTACAAATCATCTAAAGACGGCAATTGCATATCAAAATCGTCTTCATGTTCTTCTCGGGCAGTCGCATTGCTCCTTTGCAAAGATGCGATTAAGGAGCCAATCATTTTGGTCAATTCCATCAATTGATTGCGAGAATATTCTTTTGATTCTTTGGTGAAAAGGTCACGTCTTGTCGCAATTTCAGTAAAAACGACGCATTCTCTGACAGAACTTTTCGCCATTTTCAAATAATATAAAAATTGCGTTTTATTTCTGGAAGAGCCTTCAGCTGTATGCAGGGCGATCTCTTGTGCTGCATTTAAGAAAGATTCCTTTAAACAATCCACCTCGCGGTTGCTGCTTGGCACATCGGCGAATTCTCCATAAAGCCAAACGATGTAATCCATCGCTTTGGCGTAAATTCTCAGATCTTCAAATCTAAAGAAGCTTACATTGTTTTCTTGCTCATTCATATCTTTTAGTTTTGTTACTTTTTGAAAGGCACAAAAATAAACATATTTTCCATATAATCAAGTGCTTATATCATTTTTTCTCAATTATTTTTGCAAATTTTTAATATGGGAATTTAATGACCTAACTTTCAGTTGATTATATTTTTAGGTCTTTTTTATGTCATTTTTTGTATTTTTGCGACAAATTTTAAGCAATGCAAAAACCTTTAGCTGAAATATTGCGTCCAAAAACATTAGACTCCTACATCGGTCAGGAGCACCTCATGGGACCTGGGGCTGTATTGCGCACTGCCATTGAAAACGACAGCATTCGCTCTATGATTTTCTGGGGGCCACCTGGCGTAGGGAAAACCACTCTTGCACTTCTCATAGCAGAGCTCACCGGTTCTGAATTTCATATGTTAAGTGCTATCAGCAGTGGGGTTAAGGACATCCGAGATGTGATTGAAAAGGCGAAGAAGTCCGAGCATCGTTCCCTGCTTTTCATTGATGAAATCCATCGTTTTTCGAAAGCGCAGCAAGACTCCTTATTGGGAGCGGTTGAGCAAGGGATTGTCACCTTAATTGGAGCGACTACAGAAAATCCGTCTTTCGAAGTCATCTCCCCTCTTTTGTCAAGATGTCAAGTTTATGTTCTCAAAAATCTAACCAAGCAAAATCTTGAGACCATTTTGCAGACGGCGATAGATTATTTGGAAAAAGAGTTAAAATGTCGCATCGAATTGGAAGATACAGAAGCATTATTGCGGATTTCTGGTGGAGATGCTCGAAAGCTGATCAATGCGATAGAGTTGGTCACGTTTATGGCACAACCTGAGAATGGCGTTATCCGTATCAGCAGAGCGTTAGTCATCCGAATCATCCAGCAAAATCTTGCCATTTACGACAAGAAAGGAGAGCAGCATTACGACATCATTTCCGCTTTCATCAAATCTATGCGCGGGAGCGACCCTAATGCAGCTGTTTATTGGATGGCGCGGATGTTGATTGGCGGCGAAGATCCATTGTTCATTGCCCGAAGGATGGTCATCTTAGCATCTGAAGACATTGGCAATGCCAATCCCAATGCGTTACTATTGGCCAACAATTGTTTCCAAGCGGTGAATGTCATTGGCATGCCAGAAGCCCGGATTCCATTAGCGCAAACAGCCATCTACCTGGCCTGCTCTCCTAAGAGCAATTCAGCCATTATGGCTATTGATAGCGCATACGCCTTAGTCAAGCAGACAGGCGATCAGCCCGTTCCTTTGCATATTCGGAATGCCCCGACCAACTTGATGAAAGAGTTGGGCTATCACCAGGGTTATCAATACGCTCATGATTATGAGAACAATTTTGTCAACCAAGAATTCCTACCCGACATCATCCGCGGGGCCAAATTGTACGAGCCGCAAAATAATCCGAGAGAGAATGAATTGCGCAAATATTTGCGGAATTGTTGGCGCGACAAGTACAAATATATCATGCTGCTGCTTGTGGGATTATTATGCTTTTTCAATAGCATTTCTGCTCAGAATTACCATTTTTCGCAATTTTACACGCAACCTATCAGTTTAAATCCCGCGCTGACGGGCGCATTTGACGGAATCGTGCGCGGCAACATAACCCAAAGAACCCAATGGCTATCCGTCACAGAGCCCTTTCTAACGATTGGCGCCGATGTGGACGGTGCCATCTACAAGAACAACCGCCGGCAGGAGCTTATCGGCATCGGGGCAAACTTCAATGCCGACAAGGCCGGTGATGTAGCTTACACCTCCTATCAAGCCATGGTTTCCCTTTCTTACATTAAATATATAGGGAGACAGAATCGGCACAAAATCGGACTTGGATTTTATGGAGGATTTATTAACAATGTATTCGATTATTATGCTGCTCATTGGGACGAACAGTATCAGAACGGTGCCTTCGACCCACACTATCCGGCCAGCGATATTTTCGATAACACAAAGCAATTTTTTTTTGACTGCGGAGCTGGTTTGTTTTGGAGTTTCACCCCTAATAAAACCAATACTTTTCAGTTAGGTGCCAGTGCTTCCCACCTCAACCGGCCCGTCGAATCTTTCAGAAATTCCTCATCCAGATTACCTATCAAATATTCCGCACATTTCATTTCTAAAATAGGGTTGACCCGAACTCTCGCCTTAGAGCCCATGGCCTACGCTGCTTGGCAGCGCAAATTCAGCGAATACGCTTTCGGATGCAATATCGAATATTTTCAAAAAAAAAATAGTTACACCACCGTCTTTTCATTGGGCGGCGGGTTGTTTTACAGATGGAACGATGCCATCGTTGCAGATCTTTTCTTTGATTGGCAAAATCTGCGTTTAGCCGTATGCTACGATTTCAACGCTTCGCCATGGATTATAGCCACCCATATGCGCGGTGGCTTTGAAGTGTCCCTTTCCTATATTTTCCGTCGCAAAACAGTCACCCGTTTAGGTAAAGAACCTTGTCCCTATGATTTAATGTAATATGCGAATCTCCTTGTTTTTCATCGGCGTTTTGTGTTTTGCCTGCCTATCTGTTGCTGGGCAAAATCGGCACTTGACAGATTCGGAGCGCAAAGAGTTACAAGAATACATCAGACGGGACACGCTGCCCGTTGATGTGAAAGTTTTGCCCTCCACCATCAACAGTCATTTTTCAGAATATGCGGGAACACTTTATCCAGATTCCACTTTGCTGTTCACTTCGATGCGGGCAGATAGGGACGAAGATTACGATCATTTTTTTGAAACCAGTTGGTACTGCAAAATATACTCATCGCATCTTCTGCCTGATGGCAATTACACATTGCCAACCGCCTTGCCATCTATCATCAACAACCACAACTATTTTAACAGCAACTATTTTTACGACTATCACAATCATGATTTTATTTATTCGAGATGCAAGCGCAACAAAGAAGGTGATTTGAAATGCGAATTATGGCAATCCACATACGACAGCAGAGGGTGGAGCAAACCGAAAAAACTGCCCAGTCCTATCAACGAGCCCGGCACCACCAGTATGCAGCCATTTGTTGTACACACCGACGAATACAACATTCTATATTTTGTTTCCGACAGAGCCAATGGAATTGGCGGACTAGACATTTGGTACTCCACTTATAAAAACGGAGTATTCAATGCGCCCATCAATGCGGGCACGGTCATCAACACGGAAGGCAACGAGATAACTCCATTTTACGACACCGTGAAGAAAGTCCTATACTTCAGTTCGGACGAGCATTTGGGTCTGGGCGGCTATGATATCTTCTATTGCGAGGGTTCCATGGGATGGTGGGAAGAGCGGAGCAACATGGGGGTTCCCTTCAACTCGGAATACAACGACTACTATTTCACACTCACATCAAAGCCCATGCAAGGTTATTTCTCATCCAACCGTCCACAGGAATACGGCGTATTAGAGGACACTTGCTGCAATGACCTATTCTTTTTTGAATGGCGCCTGCCCACAGACACCATTCTCAGCGAAAAGACGGCCGACACCATGACCTTGCGAGAAAAAATAGCATCGGTCTTGCCTATCACGCTCTATTTTGAGAACGACGAACCCAACCCTCGTTCCGTGTCTGACACCACGCAGACCAACTACCTGGTTCTATTTGAAAAATATCTGGAAGACACAAAACAATATTTATCCACTGTGTCCAACAAAAACGCATCTAGCAACCTCGCGCAACAGCAAATGGCCAGATTCTTCTCAGATTCCATACAAACAGGTCATGACCGATTGATTCAGTTGACGCAGTATCTCAAAGAGGCCTTATTAAAGGGAGAGGCCATCACCCTTGACATCAGCGGTTTTGCCTCTCCGTTGCACAACAAAGAGTACAACCAGCATCTTTCTGCTCGACGTATTGTAAGTTTGCTCAATTATCTGCGTACAGCGGAGAACGGCTTTTTCACGCCTTACCTTGAAGGAAAGAAAAATGGGTTAGTCATTAACACCAATCCGCAAGGTGCGATAGAGCACCGTTTTCAAACAAACAACATTCAAGAGACCGTCTATGGAGTGCAGGCGGCCCGAGACAGAAAGATTGTCATTAGCGCTCGGCCGCAATAGAAAGGCATCGAAAAATATTGTACTTTTGCCGCCCAAACACATTGAGTATGCCCATAAAAATCGTTTTAACAGGAGGACCTTGCGCTGGCAAGTCCACCATTTTAAAAAGAATCGTCCAAAAATACAGCACATCTGGTTACAAAGTCTATACTTTGCCCGAAGCGGCCACTCAATTTATTCAAGGAGGCGTTGACTTCCTCACCCAAGATGTCCATCTGTCTTTTGTTACTGAAACAGCCAAATTGCAATACCAATTGGCCATGGAAGATAGCATGATGCGCATCGCAGAAGCCTGCGGGCAACCGGCAATGATTATCTGCGACCGCGGTTCTATGGACACCTTCGCCTACATTTCGGAGCAAGTAAAACGAGACATTCTCTCCGAAATAGGGCAAACAGAAACGGAATTATGCGACCATCGGTATGATGCCGTGTTACACATTTGCACTGCTGCCAAGGGGGCAGAAGCATTTTACACCTTAGACAACAACAATTGCCGTTCCGAATCCATTGAGGTCGCCCGCAAAGTTGATGACCGACTGCTTTCCGTCTGGGAAAAGCATCCCCGTTTGAATATCATTCAAGCCAATGTTGATTTTGAGAAAAAAATCAATGATGTACTCATCGCCATTGACAAAATATTAGAATCTACACAAACCGATCCACAACGATGAATCCATACTCGAACACCTACTCCGAACAACATACCGTGCAGTCCTTCATGGTGGACGGCAAGCTGAAGCTCACCCCCACATTTATGTTCAACTTGATGCAGGAGGTAGCCGTAAATCACGTGGCCAATGTCGGCATCGGCTGGGACTACCTGCATGAGCGCGGGCAGTTCTGGGCGCTCTCGCGCATGGACGTTGAGATACTTCGCCGACCGCAATGGCACGAGCAGATTGAAATCGCCACCTGGGGCAAGAAGCACAACTACCTGGTGCAACCGCGCGACCATCAAATCACCACGCACACGGGCGAGGTGCTCGTCAATGCGACTGCCAACTGGGTGATTTTGGATATGGAAGGCAAGCCCGTGCAGTTGGACCAATACGAGCCGCTGCTGCTCAACAACCACGAGCGGCACGCCATCGAGAAACCCGCATCACGCCTGCGCCAAGCAGTTGACGATGCGGAATCCATCTTCTATCCCGTAGTGTATTCCAACATCGACATGAACCGCCACGCCAACAACTCCGCGTATGTCACTTGGGCGATGGACAGCTTCGACAATGCCTTCCACCGCATGCACGAGTTGGCATTCTTGTCTATCAACTATTTGCAGCAGACGCACGCCGACGACAGGTACGCCGTGCGCAAAAAGGAAATCGCGCCCAATGATTTTATCTGCTCCATCTATTCGGAACGGGAGGATATTGAAGTCTGCCGCGTCAGAACGCTCTGGTCCTAAGGGCGCCAGGAAGCCACGCAACGGAATCCGTATCGTGTCTCTGTCTCCTTGGTAGGAAGGTCGAAATAGGGAAATTTCAAACTGTCAGTATTCTCATATTTTTCCACGGAAAATGCGCTTTCGGGGGTTTGATGCTCATCGTATTCCATACGTTTCATCTGCACCAGCATAATTTCTGCCACGCGGTCGGTGCGCCAGCGGCAGTAGGCGCGCGCCTGCGCAGAGTCGATGCCGCACATTGGGAAATGGACATAGACAGGGTGGTAAATATTTTCCGAAATAGGAGAAGGATACTGCTGGGCAATGATGTCGGTATCTGGTAACGACGCCCGATATTCTTCGGAATCTTTCCCGTAAATTTGTTTCAACCAAAATTGGTACTCCATCCAATCCAGAATAGAGATATCCCACTTGTCTATCCAACAATTAGGCGACAATTGGAACATATCGTTCAGCACTTTGCATTTTCGCTGATAATTGCGCTCGTTTAGTCGCTGCGCGGATAGTGATGCCGTTAAAATCAGGCAGAACAGTAAAATAGGAATTCGTTTCTTCATAAGTCAATGTTTTATATGATAAACGAAGATTTTTGGGGAAATCTTGGGTAAAAGAGCGGAAATTATATTCATAGAACTTGCAGTTCTACTTGAAGTTTGCCCCGAAGGACCGCGGCAGCGATTGGAGCCCATTTACTTGCGTGCGGGTGGGAAGACGTTTTTTATATGGAAGCAAATAAGAGCAAATCTAAAGCAAATTATGCGCCTGACGGTGCATTGTGGGTGGGCAGCAAGTTAGGGCAAAAAGCGCGACGGCACTGCGTTGGATAGGTGCGTGGCGGTGCCGGGCCGCCCAAATCATAAAAATAAAACAAGGTCGAAGTTTGGAGAGTAGGACAGCACCTATACCGTTCCGCTTTTAAGAATAATATCTTTGAGGTAAAGCACCTGAAAAACAGGGAATTAATATTGAAATATTTTATGAAACAGCACTTTATTATATTCACAAGTTTGTGAATTAAGAAAATATATTGTATTAAAACTTCAATCGCACGCCTCCCAGAAAGTTGATGCCGGCCTGCGGATAGAAACCCGCATCGGAATAACGTGCGCCATTGTAATAGTAACTGTAAATCCAGGCGTTGCTCTCATATTGGGCGTTGAACAGGTTGTTGACCTGGAAGAAGAGTCCCAACTCCTTGGCGAACTTCTTGAATTCGAACGTGTAGCTGAGTCGCAAGTTGGTATAGGAATACGGTTTCAGGCAACGGTCATCATTGCCGGAATTGTCCAAATACTGCTTGCTTACGAACTTGGTGGTAGGGGATATGTCAGAGTTCTTGAGTGGCGTGAATGTGAGATCGTTGGCCAACACAACTGCTGGAGAGAAGGCAATCGGCGTGTTGCCCAGCTGTTCCTCAACCTGCCCGCCGTTGTCCCAGTCATCCACATAGTTCACGTATTCGAGGATGCGGTTGTGGCTAAGGCAACCGTTAATATGCCAGGTGAAGAAGCGCACGGGCTGGTAGGCTGCCGCAACTTCGATGCCGATGCGGTAACTCTTATCGACATTCGCCATAATGGCGGCCCCCACATCATTGATTTCCCCTGTAAGCACCAATTGGTCGCGATAAAACATAGCGTAAAACGTAGTATTGAAATGGAATTTCTTGTTGTACATCATATAGTTAAACTCCAAATCATGCACTGTCTCCGGAACGGGTTTTTTAGCGGCAGGCGCCTCAATGATATCGGAGCGCGTGGGCTCTCGATTAGCGGTAGAGTACGAAAGATCGAAACTGTGTCTCAGTTTTTGTTTTTTATCCAAAAGATAATGCAGAGCTATTTTGGGATTCACAAAATTCCACAAATAACTTTGCGTCACATCCGTCCTATTGTCATCCGTGCCTCCAATTTCATAATCCATCATTCGATACTGGCATTCGCCCCGAACAGAAAAACCTTTGTAAGCGTATCTCAAAGTGGCGAACATCTTGGTCTGCAGTTTGTCGCCTTGTCCGACATACCATTGATAATCCACCGGAAAATCCTGCACATAACCGGGTTGCGACCACATGACATTGCCATAATGATGGCCGTTGTAGTTATCCACATCCACGCCGGCAACCCAGGCCAACCCGTGCATGAAATCATCTTTGAAACGGATGCTTCCCTCGTATTGGGTATGCAAACCATAATAGTAATTATCCAAATATTTTTGCGTGATGAAATCAGCCGTAGAGATTGCACTGTCAGCTGGAAAAAGTCCATAACCGAAGGGATTCTTATCGTCTTTATACTCTTGGTAATATCCGATTCCTCGTGTCAGGTGGGCCACCGCATTGAGTTGGTGTCGTTTGGAAAAATCTCGATTATACCATTTCTTCTCATACTCCAGCTGATAATGCGTTTGAGTGTAATTGTCCTTTTCATCGGCATAATAGCGGCGCTCGCCGTTGTCGGTGAAATATTCGCCGCAACTGTTGTACGTACGGTTTGTGGCCAGCGAGTCGTAAGGAACACCATTCCAAGCCAAGCCTGTATGTTCTGTTCCATAAAGAAGATTAAATCTCAGCGTTCCATAATCCTTGGTAGGCAATTTTTCGCTCAAAAAACGATATTGAGCCGTAAAAAAGACGGAATTGAGTCGTGCGGATGAACGGTCGATGAATCCGTCGCTGCGGATGTCGGAGAAAGATGCCAAAGCGGAGAAACGTTTGCCAGTCAGACCAGTACCGGCGCTGACGGTATTGTGGAAAGTATTGAAAGAGCCGTATGCGCTGTTGACCTCAGCGAATGGTTTTTGCGGAATCTCACGGGTTTTGAAATCCACACGGGCGCCATACGAAATGGAACCCGGCGTAGTGTTGGCGCCGCTCTGCACCATCACCTCCTCGATATAGGAAGCCATATCGGGCAAGTTCACCAGCCAGGAGCCCTGTGATTCGGCATCATTGATAGTCACCCCGTTCAATGTAGTATTGATACGGGTTTGGTCAATGCCACGGATACGCATATAAGTGTAACCGAGGCCCGTGCCGGCATCGGAGGTAGTGACCATCGACGGCATCAGTTCCAGCAGATTGTTGACGCTGCCGTTGCCTTGCTGTTTTTGAATCTGCTGCAGCGACATCGTGGTCGCATTGCCGGCAGTTTGAACGGTAGGTGGCACAAAGTGTATCATAACACCTTGCAGTTCACCGTATTGCACCGTGTCCATTTGTCCGCGCACGGCAAAACAGCAAAGCATAAAAGAAATGCAGAGCAAAGCAGTTTGAAACCTTGAATGCCTATCGGACGCAATGAATTGCGTCCCTACATCCTTGAAACTTGAAACTTGAAACTTGAAACCAAATAACATACTCTAACAGTTTTATTGTGTTAATAAAATACTGAAAGAGGGAAATGAAAAAAGAAACTGTTTTCTCCCTACGGCGGCATTATCCGCATCAGGTTCAACGGGTCTGATCTCAGCCATAAAGGCACCCCTTTCAAAACGGCGGCAAAAATACAAAATTTTTGTACTTTTGCATTCCCTAAAAAACGATGCCCTATGTACATGAACGAAGAACTTTTTATTGACTTTTTGAGCCATAAGGAGATTTTGTGGACAGGCATCAACTTTTCCAAAGCACATTTTACCAAAAAGGGATTTGATTTCTCGCAGGAGATCATGCAGCACTACCTCCACGACTGGAACCTGCTGATTTTGAACGACCAGAAGAAATACGACATCCGTATGAGTTTCCGCAAGCCGATGATGCAGTACGACCTATCGCTCACGACCAAAATCAACAAGGGGCTGAGGGTCAATCATCTGCTCGCCCAGCACATCGACATCAAGGACGTGCTTTCCGACGAACAGGTGGTCGAGTATTTTTCAAGTCTCGAATATCCCACGACTTCCAAATACGCCTTGACATTCTTGGTGGAATCTTTCGATGATTCAACAAAAATGGCAGCCATCTGGGTGGTCATTTTGGAGACCGAAAGCCGGAGCGTTGTGCTTTGCGAAAACTTCCTCATACTGCGCGGCGGATTCGGCACCCGCATCTATTGGGCGAGGACATTTTACAATTTGCTCTTTGACATCAAATCATCTTCGTTCCTGCGTTGGGAGAATATGGTGCAGAGCCAGATAGACGCCAGCCAAGACGAATCTTCACCAGTAATTTTAGGATAAAAACGTTACATCATGGGCGCATTCAAAGCATACGATTTTCGCGGAACCTTCGGCAAGGATTTCGATTTGGACACCGTTTACAAATTCGGCTATTTTCTACCCTCTTTATTGAAAACAGACAAAGTGCTGGTCGGACGCGACATGCGCGTCTCTTCCCCGCAGATGTTTGAGGCACTTTCCAACGGCATTACGGATGCCGGCGCCGATGTTTACAATATGGGCTTGACGACCACGCCGATGGTCTATTATTTCACCGCGCAGCACCACTTTGACGCCTCCGTGATGATCACAGCATCCCACAATCCCAAGGAGCACAACGGACTGAAAGTGTCACGCACCAATGCGCTGCCCGTCGGTTACGACACCGGCCTCGGTGAAATCGAACGCAGAATTTTAGCCAAAGAGCCTGTCACACCTGCCGCACCCAAAGGCAAAATCGTGCCTTACGATGTGAAAGCCGAATATCTGGAATTCCAATCCAAATTCCACCACGACCTCTCCAACCTCAGCCTGGTAATGGACTGTTGCAACGGCATGGCCTCCATCTTAGTGAAGGAGATTTACGGCGAGCAGCCCACCTATTTGTTTGACACCTTGGACGGCACGTTCCCGAACCACGAGGCCAACCCATTGGAGCCGGAAAACATCGTCGCTCTGCAGCAGAAAGTGCGCGAGACGAAAGCCGACATCGGCGTCATCTTCGATGGCGATGCCGACCGCGTGATGTTTGTCGATGAAAACGGCGACTTTATCGCTCCCGACCTGATGATTGCCGTCATGGGCCACTATTTCATCGAAGAAAAAGGCTATCAAGGCAAGGTTATCCAAGACATCCGCACCTCCAAGTCCGTGAAGGAATACATTGAGAAGATGGGCCGCGAGATGGAAATCTGGCGCGTGGGCCGTGCGTATGCCGCCCTCAAGCTGCGCGAAATCGACGGCGCCTTCGGCGGCGAGTTTGCCGGCCATTACTATTTCCGCGACTTCTTCTACTCCGACTCCGCGATGATTGCCTCGCAGGTGATACTGCACGTGTTCAGCGAGATGAAGAAGAAAGGAATTTCCGTGTCCCAGCTCATCAAGCAGGTGAAACAGTACGCCAACTCCGGCGAAATAAATTTCACCATTCAGGAAAAGCAGGCCGCTATGGAAGCCGTGAAAGCGCACTTCTGCGCATTGGAAAATCCCACTAAAATGATGGACTTTGACGGTTATCGCATAGAGTTCCAAGACTGGTGGTTCAACATCCGCCCGTCCAACACCGAGCTTTATCTGCGTTTGCTGATGGAAGCCCGCACCGAAACGCTACTTCAGGAGAAGCTGGATGCGATGAAAGCGGTGTTGAAAGATTTCGAAGTATAAATCATTTCGGAATTATCCCGTTCCATCTTGTAAAGAGATTCCTTCGCTACGGAATGACGATGCGCAACTGGGCAAAAAAAATTTCAGATTTCTTTCCCTCTTTTCAATGCATAGCAGATTGTCGCTGCAAAACTGGACACAAAACAGAACACGACAACCAATGTAATAGCAGGAGGGAAAATTTTGGGAATTGCAAAAACACAAACCAACAAGATCAAAAATGGCGTACAGAACCAGATTTGGTTGAAGCGATAGCATATATTGGATACAGACTTGCCCTTGAGCGCTGCTAAAGCCGCCATAGTTATATTTCCGAAAAGCAAGGTTGAAATCCACCATACCAGTATGAATAACAAACCTACAATGCTTTCATCCTCATCGTTCCATTCAATATTATACGAAAAGACAATCATCAGGCAAGTAACGGCGATGACAATGACAACCGACAGGAATCCAGTGAAATATAGAGCTATCCTTTTCATAATCAAAAAAACGGTTAGATAAACGAAAAGGTGAAGGATATATTGCGTGCTTAAGTAAATCGAAGAAATTTATAACGAGATTTTCGTTTTATAACGAAAAAAGTATTATGTTTGCCGCCGTAATTTTATTGTTATGAGACTGAATCAGAAAATGACCGCTCCCGAAGAGGAGATTATGCAGATAATATGGAAAATAGGGCAGGGCTTCGCCAATGACATTATGAGTGAAATTCCGGAGCCGAAACCGCCCTACAACACTACGCTTTCGGTGGTTAAGAATTTGGAGAAGAAAGGCTATGTCGGACACGAAACCTTCGGGAAGGCCAACCGATACTATCCGTTGATTTCCAAAGAGGAGTACTCCAAAACGCTGCTTGGGCGCGTGGTGCGCAACTATTTCAACGGCTCTTTGCCCGACCTCGTTTCCGCCTTCGCTGCTGACCACGACATCTCAGACAAGGAATTGCAGGAATTTGCCGATCTGATTGAAAAAGCCAAAAAATCGTAATCTCTATGAAAGCCATCGCCGACATTCTCACCATCGTCTTCGTAAGTGCGGCTTGCTACCTTTTTTATGTTTTAGCATTGAAAAGGGAAAGCGCGCACCAACTCAACCGCGCCTACCTGCTTGTCAGTTTGCTATTGTCGGTGACATTCCCGCTGCTGCGCTTTCCGTTGCCTAACCGCAAAGCATTCTATATAGAAGCCGCGCCCTCGGCTGGTGCAGCGCAACAAAATGAAATCTCGGTTATGGAGCGCGCATGGTACCTCACACAATGGCTGGCACTCATCTACTGGATTGGCTTTGGACTTTTCGCCATAGCATTCTTAATAAAAATGGTACGGACGCTTCGTCCCTTTATCGGCAAACAGAAGCAAACTGTCGGATATTTGCGTGTGGTAAGCCAAGCGCAGCAGACAACGCCCTTCTCCTTCTTTCATTGGCTGGCAATCCGCACGGACGCCTACGAGCCGGAAGAATTGGCGGCAGTTTATGGGCACGAGGAGGCGCACGCACGCCAACTGCACACGCTCGACCTCCTATTCGTGGAATTGGCTGGTGTTGTGTGCTGGTTCAACCCCTTTGTCTTTGTCTATAAAAAAGAGTTGAAAGCCGTACACGAATATCTTGCTGATGAATCCGTGTTACGCAACGGGATAGACAGGAATGCCTATTTGGACTTGATGATGAAGCAGGCGCGCGGCCAGCGAGCGGTTTTGGCCCATCCTTTCAGCGCGGAATTGATGAAAAGCCGAATCCTGATGCTTGGTCGTGCCAGACAAAACCGAAAATTCATCTATAAATATCTATTAGGCATACCACTACTTCTGATTCTAGTAACCGCAAATTCGCTTTTTGCAATTGAAATCAGAAAGGTACAAGATGCCCCTGAAATCATTCGCGAGGCCCCAATCGCTGTCTCTTCTGCCAATAATGCAACACAGGGAACGGTTGTGGCCAAAAAATCGGCCGTTAAACATCCTAATAAAAGTGTGGAAAATAACGCCGAAACCTCGCACGTCACGCAGGACGTTCTTGCAGAGCAGCGTTGGATGCAGACGCCGTACGGCGCTGAGGTGGAGATTCGCGATGAAAGCAAACCCCAGCAGTCAGCGACGAAGCAAATATTCGTGGTCATCAGCGCGGATGGCCAAGTAGAACCGATGCAGGTGGAAGTAGGCCAGTAGAAGTTTCAAGTTTCAAAATCACAACCGCAAAATGAAAAATTCAATTACGCCGCCTTAATATAACGAAAATATCGTTATTAAACGAATAATTCATTTTAATAAAAACAAAAACACACCACAATGAAAAAGAACATTTTAATCGGAATTTTGTTCCTGCTAATGGGAAGCGCGTACGCACAGGAACCAATTTTATCAGAAAGGGTAAAGACATTTTATCAACTTCGTGAGCAGATGACCAAAGCCTGGTCAGGGAAACACGAACTCGGGGCGGATTGCCAAAACGCGGTGGCAAATTTCGGACAGTTGCATCAGAGGTTGCTACAAGAGTACAGCGACTTGTATGAACCGGAGAAGCGTTATCTAAACTATGCGGATCTTTTGGCGGAATGCGGAAGACTGCAGGAGGCCGTCACGCAATATGACAACGCCTTTTATCACAAGAGTATGACAGCGGAAGAATTCGGATACAAGTATCGAAGAGAATATTTTGCGACTGACACCCTGCTGTATCAACAGAAAATGCGCGAGTACAGAGAAAAGGAGTACTGTCTTTACACCTACGCTGAAATAGAAGTCAGGAAGGCATTGAATGCCATTTTGGCGATGGACCAGATGGCCATCAAGATAACCGACCAGCCGTATGGCGGGCAGACTGTGGAAATTCTGCATTTCAAAGACTCCATTGTGAAAGCCGAATTGGAGGCCTTGGCGCAGAAATATCCTGAAATACCACATATTCTGTCTTTGGATTTCACAGCCAACTTCGTATTGGGACGACACCTCTACAGCGCAGATCCACAATATTGGTTGGACAACGAGGAACCGAGGTGTCGCGCCAATCTGCTCGTCGGGAAAGATGACCCGAAAAGTTACGCCTACACTTACGACCAGTGCATCATTCGTGCCACGGGCGGACTTTCCTTTTATGGAGAGGGCGACAATGGCGGACTAAATGCGAACCCGGATACGGCGTTGGTCAACAAGCGTCGTGCCAACATCGGCTTGCCGCCATTGGAGGAAAAGAAAAAGGAAAATACGATTTTCATTGTCTATTAAAAAACGTTCGCAAATTGTGCTGATGTGCGCAGCAAAGAGAATAAAAAATCCGCTGTTACAAAGTTTTTTTTCGCTCGGCATAACCAATCGGAATTTTTATGTAAGTTTGCCGCCTCATAAGAAATGCGATTGTGCTTGACAAAATTCTAAATACATTTTTCACGCGTGTGTTCGCCATGTTGCTGATGTTCGTCGTGGTCATCATCAACACCAACACGTTTGGTGCGGAAGGTACCGGCACTATCGCATTAGTCATCCTCGGGCTCACACTGCTACAAGTATTTTCCAACTTTGTGGGAGGTTCCGCACTCGTCTATCTCACCCCGCAGAAAAACAACTTCCAGTTACTGATACTCTCCTACTCGTGGGCAGTGATCAGCAATATCGTAGGGCTGGTTGCACTCTTCTTGCTGCATCTCATTCCACAGGAATACACCTTTCATCTGCTCATTTTAACCTTCATCTATAGTGTTTACTACATCCATGTCAGCGTGATGCAGGGCAAAGAAGACATCCGCATTTTCAACATCTACCAATTGTCACAAGTGATTCTCCTGGCCCTTACCCTCATTGGTTCCATACTGATTTGCAAGGCCAGGTCCATCACACCCACCATTGACCTCTACATTTATGCCTACATATTTTCCTACTTAGTGCCAACCGTGGCCAGTTGTTTCTATATCGCCAAACGCATTAGAAAGTCCAACTATGAAGGCATTTGGAAACTATTGAAAGAGATGTTTCAATTAGGGTTTTGGACTCAGCTGGCCAACCTAACGCAATTGCTGACATACCGTCTCAACTACTACCTCATCGAAAGTTTTATCGGTCGGCGTCCCCTCGGCATATACGAGTTGGGCACGCGCATTTCCGAGGCCGTCTGGATTTTCCCAAAAAGCATCTGCCTCGTGCAATACGCACGCATTTCCAACAACCAAGAGCCCTGCTACACGCGCACGCTAACCTTGGGTCTGCTGAAAATCGTATTCATATTCTCGCTTCTGTCCGTGCTTGTCCTTTGGGCCCTGCCAAGCAGCTTCATTGCTTGGATTTTCGGTCCAGAGTTTGTGCAATCCAAACCCGTCATTTGCAGTTTACTGCCGGGTATCGTATTCCTGTCCTGCATGTCGATTTTGTCGCACCATTTCGCTGGCTACGGCAAATACTGGATTAACGCCGTCGGGTCTGTTATCGGACTTACGGTCACTGCCGTAATGGGATTCATTCTCATTCCCCAAATGGGACAGCACAACGCCTTGAACGCTTTGCAGACCGCCGGTTGGATATCCTCTTGCGCCTATCTCGCATCCTTGATTTTTGCGCTCATCTGCTTCTTCAAGTTCACCGACGTAAAAGCACGCGATTTCTTAATTATGCGACAAGATTGGAAACTACTGAAAGAAATCATCAATGATAAAATAAACACACTAAAAAAACGCAGAAAATGATTGTATTGCACCTGCCTTCCTGGTTTCCGCGTACGGAAAAACCATTAGATGGAAATTTCATTATCCGACAGATTGCAGCGGTAGCGCCCAACACGACTTCCATCATCTTGCATCATACTGAAGAGGCATTTTTGGAAGAGTGCTCCAAGCAGATCGACTCCAACATCATTTTCTACCCTATCCACACTCATCAGAAAATCTCCAAAGTCAAGCTCTTTTGGGCATACGACCAAGCGGTCAGGAAAATCATTCGACGCTATGGCAAGCCCGACCTCATCCACTTGCATGTGGCCCTTCCCATGGGACCTGTTGCTGTATTTTTGAGCAAGCGCTATCACATTCCATTGGTCGTTAGCGAGCACTGGTCCATTTATCAGCCACAAAACAGAGCGCAACTATCTGGCAAGCAGTTGAACCGGCTGCGGAAAGTTTATCATCGCGCACGCTATCTCACCTCCGTATCCGAGAACCTGCATCAAGCCATTGTGGAAACCATCCCGCAAGCCGAAGATGTGCCCTTCCGTCAAATCAGCAATGTCGTTGACACCAGCATCTTCCATCCAGCGACCGTCGTTTCACAACACAGCAAAAAGCAGATTCTGCATGTATCCACCTTGGACAACAATGCTAAAAACATCATGGGCATTCTTCGGGGCGTCAAGAACTTGTCGCAACAGCGCAATGACTTTGAATTGAATATCATTCATGACCTACGGAATGAGGAAGTAGAGCAATTCATCCAAGACGAACACTTAGGCTGTGTCGTTCATCTTTTAGGTAAAAAAAGTGAAAATGAAGTGGCGGAATCCATCCGAAACTGCGATTTCATGCTGCAATTTTCCAATTATGAAAATCAGCCGTGTGTACTATTAGAATCCTTCTGCTGCGGAAAACCCGTATTGGCCACCACCGTTGGCGGCATTCCAGAGATTGCCAACTCCATCAATGGACGACTCATTGTGCCGCGAAATGAAGACATGCTGGTGGACCAACTTGCGTACATGCTGGACCACAGCCACGAATTCGACCCTTCTGCCATCAGTGCAAATGCCATTTCCAAATATGACAAAGAGAATATCGGGGAGCAGTTTTTAGAAGTATATAAAAACTGTACCGGTAAATAGAAAAAGCTACTCTTCCTGAACCTTACCGCTTTTCACATAACCGCGCCATTTTTCGAGCACGGCGGCAAAATCATCTGGGAGTTCTGATTCAAAGCGAATAAAATCACCCTTCATCGGATGCATAAATCCGATAGATTTAGCATGCAATGCCTGCCGAGGCATCAGCGCAAAGCAATTGCGAATAAACTGCTGATACTTGGAGAAAGTAGTTCCCTTCAGGATGCGATTGCCGCCATAGGATTCATCGTTAAACAAAGGATGTCCGATAGACTGCATGTGCACCCGAATCTGATGCGTTCGGCCCGTTTCCAATTGGCACTCCACCAGGGTAACATAGCCAAAGCGTTCGAGCACACGCCAATGGGTCACGGCATGCTTGCCCTGCTCGCTACCTTCTGGAAAGACCGTCATAATCATACGGTCTTTGGGGTGGCGGCCCACATTGCCAACAATCGTGCCTTCGTCCTGTTCAAAGTCGCCCCACACGAGTGCCCAATATTTGCGTTCCAAATCATGATCGAAGAAAACCTTTGCCAAGCGCATTTGGGCGAGTTCATTTTTCGTCACCGCAATCAGTCCCGAAGTATTCTTATCAATACGATGAACCAGCAACGGCTTCATTGGAGAGCCATCGGGCAACTTTTGATCTTTCAAATAGAAGTACAAAGCATTGACCATCGTGCCTGTAAAATTGCCGAAAGCCGGATGAACTACCATGCCCGGTTCCTTATTGATGATGAGCAAGTCGTCATCTTCGTATGCTATATTAAGCGGGATGTCTTCAGGCAGGATTTCCGTATCGCGCGGCGGGTTCGGCATCAGCACCGAAATCACATCATTCGGGTGAACTTTGTAGTTCTGCTTCTCTGGCTTGCCGTTGACCAAGATGCAACCCGCCTTGGCAGCCTGTTGAACCTTGTTGCGAGACGTGTGCTTAATGAGGTTGAACAAATACTTATCGATACGCAGCAGTTCCGTTCCCGGGTCCACTACAAACCTAAAATGTTCATATAATTCGTCCTTATTGGAGGATTCTTCAATCTCTTCCGTTGATATAATTTCTTCCATACTTTTCCCAATCGTCCTGATAAGCAGAGACGATGATCATTTTAAGATTAAAAGTTTCAAATTCGGTTATCGGTTGCAAGTTTTGCAAACAATGGCCTTCACTTCTTCGTTTTCCAACACGCAATAGGGCAACTTGTCGAACAAGCCGCAAAGGCGGGCAGGATTCTTCTCAGCGGCGATCTTCACTGCTTTTGTAAACAACGAACTCAAGTAGGTTTCCTCGCGGTGTGCGCGCATAGAGACGTATGAGAAAATGAAATCTTCAGAAATGGTAGGATCATCCAAGAAAGGATCCATCAAAGAAAGTGCGTAAGCATAATCATATTTTTTCACAAAATAGGAAGCCAACTTATACGCATTCTGCCAGCTATCCATCTTAGGATTGCGGATCTCCTTGATTTTAGCAAAAGTAGCCACTGAAAGCGCCGTTGTTTCCGTATTCACTTGAGCGGTATCCAAATAGTTGACCACTTTGAGTTGGTATTCCATATTCAAGCTATTGACTTTCTCTTTCGGCATACCCGGAACAGTATAAAGTTTATCAATGCTGGCTTGCGTCTTCATAATGTCAGCCGTGCTCTTCAATTGAGCTTGGAAAACATCGCAAACCGCCGTATTGAACGTGAGCAGCACATTGGTCGGATTCAAATTGAAGACTTTATACATTTCCGTAGAAATCGGTTCGGACATTTTGGTGGCGACGTAATATTTCATATAAAGTCTGTTGTTCAACATAGCTTGATATTCCTTTTTCATCGGAATATTCATTTCATCAACTTGAGAAGCTGAATAGTTGCCCATTTCGACTTGTTGCATCATATAGTTTTCGATAGACATTGCGAGTCCTTTGTTTTTCTCCGCCAATGCCTGATTGAACTTCCAAACTGCGAAAGTCTCTTCCTTTGCTTTCGTTTCAATAGGATATGTTACATAGTATTTAATTTCATAATAACGGCAAGGTGCCAAGTATCCGCTATCCAAAGTTTTGATAGCCCAGCTGTCGGCTTTCAGTTGGCGAGCAGCTTCGTCCAATGTCAAAAAACTGAGATCGTAATATTCGCCATTGTTGACGATATCCTTTTTGAATTTTTCCCAGCAATAGTCATAGGAGACGACCACTTCAACGCCAGGATAGTGTGCTATAACATCTTTTTTCAGAAAATCGGCACGTTTCAATTGGATTTTTTGATAATTGGCATCTTTGTAATAATTGGGCGAATTATGGGCAATAATTTCAATTTTATTGACTGTATATTCGGGAACATCAACTGCTTTCACCAAAGAGTCAAATGCAGCCGTAGTATAGTCTGTTTTTTTCAATTGATACGGGAATGAGACGCTGAAATCGCCCGTTTCTTGAGCAGCGACCCATTCGCCCTTGCTCTTGATAGAAGTTTCATCTTTCAAGAAATTGATTTTTTCGTCATAGGCGGCATTTTTAGTTTCTACTGCCTTCGGGATGATAGTGCGGCAAATCCTATTGCCTTCTTTCAAAACCAGAATATGGATATCGAGATCGCTGTTCAAATCAATTCCTTCTGGGAGGTCGGTCAGTTTGGCAATCAACTTGCCGGATTTGAGGTTGGCATTTTCATTGAGCTCCATCATTTTTTCATACGTAATCGGTTTTGTCACAAAACCACGATGGCTCAAATCATAATCCACATTGCCATTTTCACAATCGTATTGGCTATGTTGAACAAAGTCGATGGCAATTGCGTCCCCTTCTTTACCAATAAGTTTCTTCAGTCCCTTATAATCATCGCAAGTGATATAAACGCTGCCGTCTTTTCTTATTGAGACATAATCGGAAAGAACTTCCAAAGCGGGTTCAGCAGCACATTTCTTACAAATTTTGTCATCATAGCTCTTAAAACCGGCTTGTGTTTTGGTGAAAGGGACATCCTTTTCGCCAATTGCGGGTTTATAATTATTAAAGGTACGGTCGTTGCCGAGAACAAAAGAGACGTACATGCTCTTCATCAAGACATCGGTATTGTAGCCGAAGCCGAAATAAGTGAATTGTTTGTCGAGAAGCACATCGGCTGTTTTCACATTTTTGAGGACGGACTGGATTAAAGCCAAGCAGAGATCATAATAAGAATATTCTGTTTCACCGAGGTAAGCTTTGGCTTTTGCAATCAGTTCAGCGCCATTGCCTGCGCAGTCGTATTTTTTCAAACGATAATAGAGCGTACGATACGGAGCGACATTATCTTCCGTCTTTTCATCTTTGGAAGCCTGGTAGTCCGCTTGGAATTGAGCAGTTGAATCTAGGCGGACATCGTGCTTCAAAGTTTCCAAAAATCTGTACTCTTGGCGGGCCATATTAACCATATCGGTCATACAATTGTACAAAATTTTCTCATCGTAGTTGTTTGGTGCGAAATTACGCGTATACTTCGCATTTTCTTTAAGCGACGACGGATTGAATGACATATATGGATTCTCCGTTTGAGCGAACAACATATTGCTGAATATCAACAATATGAAAGCAATAAAAAATGTATTTTTTCTAATCATAGGTATAAATTTTTCATTGTTAAAAAGCGAAAGCAATAATAACAAAATTTTTGAGAAAACAGAGGCAAAAAGCAACATTTTGAAGGTGTTGATAATTTTTTTGTTGGGGACACTTGCGTATATTGAAAAAAAGTGTACTTTTGCAGTCCTAAAATTTTTGGAAGAATTAAACATTTTTAGAAATGAAAAGAACATATCAACCTTCGAACGAAAGACGCAGAAACAAACACGGTTTCAGAGAAAGAATGTCTACTGCTAACGGTCGCCGCGTATTGGCCGCTCGTCGTGCAAAAGGCAGAAAAAAATTAACCGTTTCTGACGAAAGTCTGGGTAGAAAATAATTATTCACCCATTGCGTTTTTAACATTAAAAAGAAGGCAGATGTCTTCTTTTTTTTGTATTTTCGCCCCGCATTTTTAACAAGGACAATCATGCACTCGAATGTTATTTTGAACAAGTTGGCGTTTTGCTTTCTGATTGTAGTCAGCGGGCTGTCTGCTTTAGCTCAAAACAAGGGCGTGCCCGTTGATGGCATCGTCGCCGTGGTGGGCAAAGAGATTATCACGCAATCCGAATTAGAAAAACATTATCTCGACTACACGTCGCAATTCAACACCGTGGAAGACCCGGATGAAACCCGCTGCTACCTGCTGGAGACTTTGATGTTCAACAAGCTCATGGTTCACCAAGCAGACCTTGACAGCATTGAGGTTTCTGACGAAGAGGTGGAATACCGATTGAATTCCCGTATTTCCTATTTCTTACAGCAAGTCGGCGGCAACTCGAAAATCATCGAAGACTACTACCACAAGCCGATGTCCGAAATCAAGAAGGAAATGCGCGAGATGATGAAAGAACAGGCTCTCATTGAGCAGGTACAATATAAGATTACAGGCGATGTGTCCGTAACCCCATCTGAAGTCAAGGCATTTGCGGCCCGCATGAACGCAGACAGCATGCCTATCGTGCCGACCTCCTATCAGTTTGGCGAAATCGTCAAGATTCCACCTGTGAGCGAAGAGGAAATCCAAAGTGTAAAAGACCGGTTGAACGAATATCGCGAGCGCGTGCTGCGCGGTGAAAAGTTCTCCGTGCTTGCTAGACTCTACTCCGACGATCCCGGTTCCGCATCCAAAGGCGGTGACTTGGGCTTTGTGGAACGCGGCACTCTGTATCCTGAATTTGAAGCCGCCGCCTTCAATCTTAAATCTGGCGAAATCTCCCAAATTGTCAAGACGCAAGCCGGATACCACATCATCCAAATGATTGAAAGAAAAGGCGAATCCATTCGCGTGGCGCACATTTTGCTCCAACCCAAACCTTCAACTGATGAGCAAGTGAAGGCCATCACCTATTTGGACAGCATCCGCGGAATTATCGTCAACGAGCATCTGGAAATTGCAGATGCCGCCAAACGATTCTCCGAAGGCCCCACCCGATTCAATGGCGGATTGGCCGTTAACCCGTACACCAATTCCAATTATTTTGACAAACAATCCCTGGACGACGCTACTTATATGACCATCAGCAAACTTATACCAGGGGAATATTCTGAATGCGTTCCGTTTGTAAACGAAGACGGTATTATGGCTTATCGACTCATCTACTTGAAAGAGAAAATCGCTGAACACAAAGCCAATATCGTGGAAGACTACGACATGATTAAGAACGCCGCTCTGGAAGAAAAGAAATACGACGCCATGCAGAAATGGGTGGTGGACAAAGTAAAAGTTACGAGTATAAAGTTAAACGAACAATATAGAGACTGTGAATTCGTTACTAAATGGCAAATTCCTTAAACCTATAAAAAATGGATTTGAATACTAAAAACGATGTAGAAGCTATTGAAGCTTTTGTTGACAAATATAAAGAACTCAAACAAGAAATCGCAAAGGTCATCGTTGGCCAAGATGAAGTTGTGAAAAACATCTTGATGGCTATGTTCAGCCGCAGCCACGCTTTGCTGATTGGTGTTCCAGGTTTGGCTAAAACCCTTATGATTACGACGATTGCTAAAGCCGTCGATATGAGCTACAATCGTATTCAGTTCACCCCCGACTTGATGCCTTCCGACATTATGGGTGCTGAGATCTTGGATGACAGCCGAAACTTCAAATTTGTGAAGGGACCTATCTTCGCGAATATCGTCTTGGCCGATGAAATCAACCGTACCCCGCCTAAGACGCAATCTGCTTTGCTAGAAGCTATGCAAGAACGCTCTGTCAGTATGAACGGCACCACCTACCAACTGCCGAATCCATTTTTTGTATTAGCTACCCAAAACCCTATTGAACAAGAAGGTACCTATCCGCTTCCTGAAGCTCAACAAGACCGTTTCATGTTCAATATCATGTTGGACTACCCAACAAAAGAAGAAGAAGTTCAAATTGTGAAAAGCACCATCAATGGCGACATGCAAGAACCTAAGCGCGTTCTGACCGTTGAAGACATCATCTTCTACCAAAAATTGCTGCAAAAAATCCCAGTCCCAGAAAACGTATATCGCTATGCGGTCAACTTGGCAACCTTAACCCGTCCGGGCACCGCTGGCACACACCAATGGGCACACGACTATCTATCCTGGGGCGCAGGTCCGCGTGCATCCCAATTCCTAATTATCGGTGCCAGAACGCACGCCGTTTTGAATGGCAAATTCTCCCCTGACATCGAAGACGTGAAGGCCGTATCCTACAACATCCTCCGCCACAGAATCATTAAGAATTACAAGGCAGAAGCTGAAGGCATTACGGTAGAACAAATTATCGACAAGCTCCTCGCAGCTGCCGAATAATTTTCATTACGATGAAACAAAGAATCTATAAGGCGCATTGGAAGTGGTTGCTTTTTGTTTCCGCTGCCATTGCGCTTGTTTTTATTGTCTATTATTCCAGCAAACTCATTAACAACATTGCGCAAGAAGAGCGCAAACGTATTGAGATCTGGGCCGGCGCCATTTCTTATAAGGCGCAATTCGTCAATGAGACCGAGCGTTTCTTCAACTCCATCAAGTTGGAAGAAGGAAACCATGCAACCATTTTGGCTAAGACCATCCGCAAAGTAGCAGAAGCCGACTTTGATGAAGATTTGACTTTTTACCAGGACATCATTTCCTCTAATTCCACTATCCCCACCATTATCACCAATGCAAAAGGCGAAATTGATGCCGCCGTGAATGTTCCCGACAGCATCAATGAAATGCACAACATAAGCGAGATGGGCGCTGCACTGGACGAGTACGAAAAGATTTTCTTGCACTACTATAAAAAAGACTATTTGGTGGTGTATTATAAAGAATCACAAATGTATAGCGACCTGCACGGCGTTATCGACAACTTGATTCAGTCCTTCTTCCAAGAGACGGTCATCAATTCCGCTTCTGTTCCCGTCATCATCACCGACAGCACACAAAACAATGTCATCAACGCAGGCAACATCGACTCTGTAACCCTGAACACGCCTGCATTATTGGCCGAGCGATTAAAGAGCATGAAAAGCGGCAAAACGCCCATCAAGCTCAACCTCTTAGATCAAGGAAACTGTTATGTCTATTACGAAGAATCCACGGTCTTAAAACAATTGCGCATATTCCCCTTCATCGAGCTGGCCATCGTCTTGGTATTCATCATTGTGGCCTACCTGCTGTTTAGCGTCGCCCGCCGTTCCGAACAGAACCGCGTATGGGTAGGCATGTCGAAGGAAACTGCTCACCAACTGGGCACTCCGATATCTTCCCTTATGGCATGGACAGAACTCTTGAAAGATATGCCGGTGGACCAATCCATCCCGACAGAAATCGGCAAAGATGTCAAGCGATTGGAAACCATCGCCCAGCGATTCTCCAAAATTGGTTCCGCACCGGTATTGGAGCCAACGGACCTCGTTGTCGTTGTGGACGAATTCACCCAATATTTACAATCCAGAATATCCTCTATGGTATCTATCACCTTCAACAAACCGGAAAGCGAAAGCATTATACTGCCGCTCAACCGATACTTATTTGAATGGGTGATTGAAAATCTTTGTAAAAATGCCGTAGATGCTATGAACGGCAAAGGTTCCATCAACATAGACATTACGGAAGAAAAGAAGAAAGTTTTTATTGATGTCACCGACACAGGCAAAGGCATTCCCACCAAGATGCAGAAGCGCATTTTCTCCCCGGGATACACTTCCAAGAGTCGCGGTTGGGGCCTTGGACTAACCTTGGCGCGCCGTATCATCAATGAATATCATAACGGAAAACTATTCGTCAAATCTTCCGTCATCGACCACGGCACCGTGATGCGTATTCAACTCAAGAAATAGGTTATTTTGATACCCAGTTGAAAAGTACTGGTTCAACCGTATATCCTCTTTTTTTCAATAGGGCCAAAACGCCCTTTTCGCCGGCCAAATGGGCGGCACCAACAGCGGCAAACAGCGTTTGCTGCTGCGCGATACGTTCAAACTCATTGGCCATAGTGATATTGCGCTTATCCACCAGCACTTTTTGGAACTTTTTAGGATAATCCGTACCAGACATGAGGTCCAACATTTTATCAAAATCAAAAGTCAGATAGGCTTGCAACAGCGCGTCAAATTCTTCCGCATTCTGTCCCACGGTATCTCTCACATATTGCAGCAGCATATCGACTTGATCCTTCATTTTGAAAGCATCTATCGCCTTGATCTGGTCCATATATTCCTCCAAACCGAAACACGATTTCTCTTGCGAGCGAGCGGTTTTCAAGAAGAACAGATCCAACGCCTCGGTCTCGTCTTGCGGCATCTCCATTTGCTCTAACGCACTACTCAAAAAGAAGGGTTTCATAGTATTGAAAAAAATAGCACTTGCCCCCAACTTCGCCTTGCAAACACTATCCAGCAAGACAAAGTCTTCTTTAGACATCATGTTAGAAAGCACCTTGCCCTTGGGCATATACATGGCACCCTTCAGTTGGACAGGGTCCAGCTTGTCCATGAGTATCTCCATAGCAAAAGCATCACAAGAAGCTATGGCCTTCAGCACCGTGCTGTCAAAAGCAAACACGCGCTGGTCTTGAATATGTATGGTGCCATAAAAATAGGAAGGTGACTTCAAATTCTTACCACTGATTTTCCACAAAAGAGATTGAGAAAATAGCAGATTTGTCAAACCCACTAATACGAGAACAAGCGCAATTTTTTTCATAATATCATTCCGTTTTTGATAAATAAAAGTCCAAATCGTAATGGTTGAAAATTACAATTTTGCAACCGTTTCAACAAATTCCAAAGCATCTTTGGTATAGTAGTCGGCTTTAATTTCTTTTGCCAATTGCTGTGTCAAGACAGCGCCACCGACGAAAATCGGACATTTCACACCCTGCTCCTTCAAGAAGGCAATCGTCTCTTCCATAGAAAGCACCGTAGTCGTCATCAACGCGCTCAGACCGATAATCATAGGTTGGTATTGGTTATAGGCTTCGAGAATGGTTTCTTTAGCGGTATCTTTGCCCAAATCCACCACTTTATAACCGTAGGACTCGAAGATGACCTTCACAATGTTTTTGCCAATATCGTGGACATCGCCTTTGACGGTAGCAAGCACCACCAAACCTTTCTGGGATGCGCCGCCTTGCGCAAATTTCGACTTAATAATCGCAAATGCTTCTTTGCAAGCTTCAGAAGCAGAAATCAGCTGCGGCAGAAATATTTTCTGTTTCTCAAAATCACTGCCCACCTCATTCAAGGTAGGAATCAAGGTCTCGTTGATGAGACTCATCGGGTCTTGAGATTCCAATGCTTCCATAGTAAGAGCCACACTCTCCTCTTTCAAGCCGCGGCGAACAGCCTCGCCCAGAGTCATCTGCTTGCTGGCAGAGACCGTTGGCACATTCTCCTGCGCTACAGCATTGTTGACAAAAGCATCCAAGTCGGCACTAACGCCGCGAAGTGCATTATATGCCAAAATAGCGTTTGTCATAGCCGCATTGCACGGATTGATAATCGGCATTGTCAAACCGTTTTCTAAAGCCATCATCAAGAAAGTGCTATTGATGAGTTCGCGATTAGGCATACCGAAACTAACATTGGAGACGCCTAAAGCGGTCGGCAGGCCCAATTGGTTTGTTACCATACGCAAAGCGCGCAAAGTCTCTTTTACCAAAGGCTGTTGGGCGCTGCATGTCAGCGTCAACGTATCCATCATCATACGATGCCTGCCAATGCCATATTGTTGAGCGCCATTTAAGATGCGTTCGGCAATGGCAAAGCGCTCTTCCGCAGTTTGCGGAATGCCCTTGTCATCCATAGTTAGACCCAGTACCACCGCACCGTATTTTTTAGCTATCGGGAAAATGGCAGCCATATTGTCCGCATTGCCATTAACAGAGTTAATCAAAGGCACCCCGTTATAGTAACGGCAGCCGGCTTCAATAGCAGCTGGATTGGAAGAGTCGATCTGCAACGGCAGATTGGTGATTTCATTAAGGCGAACCACGACATTCTTCATATTTGTCACATCATCGGTTTTAGGCACGCCCAAGTTCACATCCAAAAGCGCAGCGCCGGCTTCTTCTTGTTTGATAGCCTCCTTGAAAATATAGTCAAAATCGCCATTGATAATAGCTTCTTTCAGTTTCTTTTTACCCGTCGGATTGATACGTTCGCCGCAAATTTGCACCTTGTCGAAGGTGACGGCCTGCGTTGCAGAGGTAATCGTAACTTTCTTATCCATCGTGCGAACGGGCACTTGCTTGCCTTTATTCTTAGCAATGGCGGCAATAAATTCCGGATTGGTGCCACAGCAGCCGCCTAATACAGCAACGCCGGCGTCGCAGAAAGTGCCCATGACGGAAGCAAAGTCTGCCGTTGTCAGACTATAAATAGCTCTGCCGCAACGGAGGGAAGGAATTCCGCGGTTGGGCTGAACCAGCACAGGTTTGTCTGAATATTGAAGCAATTCCTCTACAATCGGTTTCAAATCTTTGGGACCGAGGGAGCAATTCACGCCAATGGCATCTGCGCCCATATTGGACATCAGCTCAGCCATAATGCGCGGAGAGGTGCCGGTCAGCGTATGCCCCGTCTGGTCAAAAGTCATCGTCGTAAAAACAGGCTTGTCGCTATTTTCCTTGACCGCCAGCAGGGCGCATTTCAATTCATAGAGGTCAGAGAAGGTTTCCAGAATGAAGCCATCCACCAGATCACGCGCTGTAACCACCATCTCCTTGAATGCCTCGTAGGCATCGTCAAAGGAGAGTTCGCCCATCGGATAGAGCATCTTGCCCAAGGGGCCGATGTCCATCATCACATATTGGGAAGTGCGATGTTGCTTGGCTAATGCAATAGCGCTCTCAATAACGAGCTTTCTGTCCTCATTGGGCATCTTTATACGATTAGCCCCAAAAGTATTGGTAGTGATAAAATCGCATCCGGCATCTATATAACTTTTGTGGATGTCAGCAATTTGTTCTTTATGCGTAATATTAAGCATTTCAGGCATCTTAGACATGATGCCTCTCTTTTCGAGTTCGGTACCAAAAGCACCGTCGAAAATCATAACTTCTTTACCGAGTTTCTGTAACATAATCTAAAATTGAATGAGGGTGCAAAGGTACAAATAATAAAGATGATAAACAAACCTATCGTCCCATTCGTGGGGGGCATTTGCACTACTTCCAGCAGGTAGTACCTTTTAGGCGAAATGCGCAGTTTGGGAAAGCCACGCAGTCGGCGCAGTTTTTACGACTCCCACCACCCAGGCGTACAATGCCCACCATGGATTTCAGAGGCACCATCAGTCCTGAATCCAAAAAAGTAATGCCTATTTTTTCGGCATGCAATATCGCTGCAATTTGGCGGCTGTCGGTCAATGCGGTACCGCCGTAGCCCGGACAGAATCGGAATCCTTTGTGTTTGAAAGGGATTTTCCTTTCAAACAGATCTGCCTGTTGTTCCAAATAGGCAGAGGCCACCGCATCAAAAATTACCGCATAGGTCATATCGTTCATCTGATGCCGTTTCAGCAATCGATCCACCTGCACGCCCAAAGTGGTAGCGCAAAGGAGCAACCCATCGGCACCAGACAAATAGTGTTGGTATGCCGGAATATCTTTCATAAAATCCGGACACGCTTCATATTGAGCATAGATATATTGGAAATTTGAAGCTTGCGCAACTTCCTGGCAAGCTTTCTCTATTTGATTCATCACCGCTGCATCGGGTACAGTGCCATCGGGATAGCCCAAATATTTTAGAACTTGATGAATCATTTTTATGTTTTTTCTATGGCAAAAATGAGCAATTAGCGCAGTTCGCGTTCAATCACATTGGTAATGCGGGAATAGATATCGCCCGTAACTTTGGCGCTATTCATCGTGTAGATGTGAATACCGTCGGCGTCGTTGGCAAGCAGTTCAAGAATTTGGTTGACGCTGTAGGCAATGCCGATTTCGTACATAGCTTTCTTATCATCGCGGAATCGGTCAAACAAGACGCGCATTTCAAACGGAATAGAGGCGCCAGCCATATTCATAATCTTATTAAACATCGTCGTACTCGTCAACGGCATAATGCCCGGAATAATGGGTATGGTGATGCCCATATTGCGTGCTACGCGCACCAAGCGGTAATAGTAATTGTTATCGTAAAACAATTGTGTTATAAAGAAAGAAGCACCAGCATCTTGTTTCATCTTCAACTTCACCAAATCATCATACAAACTTTCGCTTTCGATGTGGCCTTCGGGGTAGCACGCAGCGCCCATGCAGAATTTGTGATTTTGCTGCAAATATTCCATCAATTCTGAAGCATGTTTGAAGCATTTGAGGTATTCGCCCGCAAAATCCGCTGGCTTATCTCCACGCAAGGCCAGGACATTTTCCAACTTTTCTTGTTCCAAAACAGCTGCCACGCGGTTCACATCTTCTTTATCCAAAGCGCCGCAAGTAAAATGTACCAAAGGTTCAGCTGAGGTGTGATTTTTAATGTAACTGGCCAAATCAATCGTATTTTGCGCAAAGTCGCCCGAAGATTTGAACGTCACACTGATGAAATCGGGATTATACTGATTGAGCGCATCTATCGTGCTGAAAATGTCGCTAATAGAACTATTTTGAGGATTGGGTGGGAAAACCTCAAAGGAGAATGTCTTTTTATTTTTTAGGATATCGCTTATTCGCATAGTATTTTTTTCAAAAGGGCTGCAAAATTACAAAAAAAGCAGGACCGAAGTCCTGCTTTTCTAACATATCTTATATAAAAGATTAGTCAAGTTCTGGAAAGTCTGGGAGTTCCGGAGTTTCGGGAGCCTTAGGTTCTACCGGTTTTTCTGGATGCTCATGATTTTCATTATTGCGTGGGCGACGGTCATTGTTGCGAGGGCCACGATCATTGCGATGTTCGTGGCGTGGGCCACGATCGTTGCGGTCACCACCCTTGCGTTCGCCGTTATGTTCGCCATTACGCGGGCGACGATCATTGTTGCGTGGTTTTGCTTCAGGTTCTACATAACCTTCTGGTTTAGGAAGAAGCACTTTGTGGGAAAGTCTGAACTTGCCCGTCTTTTCATCGATTTCGATGAGTTTGACTTTGATTTTGTCACCCACTTTCAACACATCTTCCACATTTTCAATGCGGCGGTAAGCGATTTCCGTCACATGAAGCAAGCCGTCTGTATTCGGCAGGAATTCAACAAAAGCGCCGAAAGCAGTGATGGTCTTAACCGTACCTTCATAGATTTCGCCAACTTCAGGTTTGGTTGTGATGAGTTTAATGCGGTTGATAGCAGCATTGATATCGTCAGCATTAGCCGCTGCAATGTCGATAACACCAAAATCGCCAACTTCTTCAATATTGATAGTGGTGTTGGTTTCGCGTTGCATTTCTTGAATAATTTTGCCTCCCGGTCCAATAACAGCGCCGATAAATTCGCGCGGGATTTGCATTTGGATGATACGAGGCACAAACGGTCTGTAATCTTCGCGAGGAGCCGGCATAGCTTCCTTGATTTTACCAAGAATGAACATACGGCCTCTCTTAGCTTGAGCCAATGCTTCTGCCATAACTTTAGCGGAAAGACCGTGAATCTTAATATCCATTTGGCAAGCAGTAATACCATCTTCCGTACCGCAGACTTTGAAGTCCATATCGCCGAGGTGGTCTTCATCGCCGAGAATATCGGAAAGGATAGCATACTTGTCAGAGTTTTCATCGGTAATCAAACCCATAGCGATACCGGAAACCGGTTTCTTCATCTTAACACCGCAGTCCAGCAAAGCGAGTGTGCCGGCGCAGACGGTTGCCATAGAGGAACTACCATTAGATTCGAGGATATCGGAAACGATACGAACCGTATAAGGGAAGGTAGGATCATCGAATGGGATCATCGGTTTGAGAGCGCGATTAGCCAAATTGCCGTGGCCAATTTCGCGGCGGCCCGTGCTGCCTACGCGTTTCACTTCACCCACGCTGAATGGAGGGAAGTTGTAATGCAGCATGAATCTGTTGGTGCCTTCTACCACAGCGCCGTCGATGATTTGTTCATCCAATTTAGTGCCAAGGGTACAAGTTGCTAAAGATTGGGTTTCACCACGGGTGAAGATAGCGGAGCCATGAGCAGATGGGAGGTAGCCCGTTTCAATCCAAATAGGACGAATCGTCTCGAGGTCACGGCCATCCAAGCGGATGCGTTCATCGAGAATCATATTACGCATAGCGTGGTATTGAACATCGCTATAGTAGCGGCTAACCATGACAGCTTTTTCTTCGCGTTCTTCTTCCGGAATAGTTTCCATAAAATCAGCGAGGATTTGATCGAAAGCCTCGTTACGGGCTTGTTTGCCCATGAAGGATTTAGCGACAGCGTAAACCTTGTCATAAGTTTCCTTATTGAGGCGTTCACGGATTTCTTCGTCATTGGTTTCGTGGCAATATTCGCGTTTCGGGAATGCGGTGGGAACCTTAGCGGCCAAATCCATCTGAGCTTGGCATTGAACTTTGATAGCGTCTTTTGCGAAATTCAGCGCAGCGACCATATCATCTTCAGAGATTTCCTTCATTTCGCCTTCCACCATCATGATGTTGTCCATAGAAGCAGCAACAATCATATCGATGTCGGAATTTTCCATTTCTTGAACGGTTGGGTTAACGACGAGTTTGCCGTCAACGCGGCCAACGCGGACTTCAGAAATAGGGCATTCGAATGGGATATTGGAAACAGCGATTGCGGAAGAAGCTGCCAAGCATGCAAGGCAGTCAGGGAGCATATTTCTATCACCAGAAATGAGGGTCACGATGACTTGAGTTTCTGCGTGAAAGTCTTTCGGGAAGAGAGGTCTGATAGCGCGGTCAACGAGACGGGCAATCAGGATTTCATATTCAGAAGGACGAGCTTCACGTTTGAAGAAACCACCAGGGAAGCGGCCGACAGCGGCATATTTTTCCTGATATTCAACTTGAAGAGGCATGAAGTCTGTGCCTTCAACAGCATCTTTTTTGCAACATACAGTTGCGAGGAGCATGGTATCGCCCATTCGGACCACAGCGGCGCCATCGGCTTGTTTTGCCAACTTGCCAGTTTCAATAGTCACAAGACGACCATCGCCTAAATCAAAGGTCGTATTTATTCCTAACATAATTTTTTCAGATTTAAAATGGAGTACTAAATGGCACTTTCATAATTAAAAAAAAGGCAATTTTATAAAATTGCCCCTTTTTTATAAAACATTGCTTAGAATTATTTTCTAAGACCTAACTTCTTGATAAGTGCTCTGTAACGTTCGATATCTTGTTTCTTGAGATACTCAAGCATTTTCTTTCTTTTACCAACCAAGTTAATCAACGCACGTTTGGTAACCTTATCACCGCCATTGGCTTTAACATGTTCGGTGAGGTGTTTGATGCGGTGAGTGAACAGGGCTACTTGAGCTTCTGGGGAACCGGTATCGGTTGCGCTTTTACCATACTGTTCGAAAATTTCTTTCTTAACGTCGTTTGTCAAATACATAATTTAAATGTCTAATTTTAATATTTTTACCTTTCTAATTTCGGGCGGCAAAGATACATTTTTTTCTTATTCGTTTTTTGCATTAGAAAAAAAAACTATCTTTGCGCTTTATTTGAAAATTTAACCCTATGACAAAACTCGCTATAGTCATCCTCAATTGGAATGGTAAGAGATACTTAGAGCAGTTTCTACCAACGCTTATCCAGTACCTCCCGGATTATGCGGAAGTGGTCGTAGCGGACAATGCATCCACCGATGATTCCATCGCATTTTTGCAAGAAAAGTATCCAGGAATCCGATTATTGCGCAATAGCAGCAACGAAGGTTTTGCAAAAGGATACAACACGGCTCTGCAGCAAGTGGAGGCCAAGTACTATTGTTTGTTAAATTCCGATATCGAAGTCACTGCACATTGGATTGAGCCCATTATAGAAATGATGGATGCCAACGAAACAATTGCAGCGGCACAGCCGAAGCTACTGTCCTACTACAAGCGCGATGAGTTTGAGTATGCGGGCGCGGCGGGCGGATTTGTGGACAAATACGGCTATCCCTTCTGTCGCGGGCGACTATTCAGCAATGTGGAAAAAGACCATGGACAATACGACTCCGTCATAGATGTGTTTTGGGCCACTGGCGCAGCACTCTTTGTGCGCAGCGATGTCTATCGCACCATGGGCGGTCTTGACCCCGACTTTTTCGCACACATGGAAGAAATCGATTTCTGCTGGCGCATTAAAAATGCAGGCTATAAAATCAAAATCAACCCTGCATCTGTTGTATATCACATCGGAGGCGGCACACTGCCGAAAAACAACTCGTACAAAACCTACCTCAACTTCCGCAACAACCTCTTCCTCTTACTTAAAAACTTGCCTGACGAACGACTTGCCCGCACCTTCGTGGTCAAATTCTTCCTCGACCAAGTAGCCGCTTTCTTCTTCCTTTGCCAAGGACATTTCAAAGATTTCATAGCCGTTTACAAAGCCATGCACTCTTTTTACAATAATTATAAAATATGTAAAGCCAAACGGAACACTCTTCCGAAATTGGCATACGAAGACACCTATCCGAAATCTATCGTCTTCTTACATTATATAAAACATAAAAAGGTGTTTGACGGCCAATCATTTTTCTAAAACCAGACAATTATGGAACTTTTCTCTCAAATATATGAGTATTTGCTGATCATCATGACCGTGTTGGGGGTGGCAGTCTTCATCACCTTGCAATTCGTGACACCCGCATACGGCATGACCTTCAACAACCGTTGGGGCATCTCCGTCCGCAGCAACTTAGGATGGTTCATTATGGAATCTCCTGTGTTTTTCACTATGCTGCTGCTCTATTTCCTATCCATTTTAGGAAACATACGTCCCTTCAACATCGTCACCTTCGTGATGTTCTTCTTTTTTGAATTCCACTACTTCCAGCGATCGTTCATCTTCCCGCTACTTATGAAAGGGCAAAGCAAGATGCCGATTTCCATTATCATCACGGGCTTTATTTTCAACACTTTTAACGCCATCATGCAAGGCGGTTGGCTCTTCTTCTTCAGCCCATTGGATGCCTACCCGATTTCTTGGTTCTGGTCTTGGCAATTCATACTCGGAAGCGCCATCTTCATCTTCGGCATGGTTATTAACATCTACGCCGACCGCGTAATCCGCGGACTGCGTTCCGACATTACCGACAACAACTACTATCTGCCGCAAGGTTGGCCTTTCAGACGCATCAGCTCCGCCAACTACTTAGGCGAAATTATGGAATGGATGGGATTCGCCATCCTCACCTGGTCCATATCTGGCGCGGTATTCCTTCTTTGGACTTGCGCGAACATCATCCCCCGCTCCAAAGCCGTTTATGAAAGATACACCCAATTTTTCGGCAAAGAGTTTACCGATTTGAAACGATACAAAATATTCCCCGGCATTTACTAATCTTTGTTATGAAAAAACTTGTCGTCTTTTTGTTTCTGCTCGTGCCTCTCTTTTTCGGGTGCGATATCTATAACAATCCCATACCTTATGTCAAGGTTGATTTCACCATCTACCCGAATGACGTCATGTACCACCAACTCATCAACTACGGCGGTTATGTCTATCTGACTGGCGGGGTAAATGGCATCATCGTATATCGATTGGACGATTGGACTTTCTTCGCCTACGACCGTGCCTGTCCGCACGACTTTGAAAATCCGGACTCTTGGTTATACGTTGCTCCTGACGGATTACGGTTAGTGGACTCGTTATGCGGTTCTACCTATAATATATTAGATGGTAGCGTGCTTTCAGGACCGTCTCTGTATCCGGCACGCAAATACAACACCCGCTTTGATGGGGTGCGTTTAAGGATATACAGCTAACATTCTGTTGGAAATGACTTTACATTTCCGGCAACATTTCGCAAATCAGTTTCACCATTTTAGGTTCAGCAGCATTGGCAGCCTCCAGGACTTCTTCATGAGAAGCCGGCACCACTTGTCCGACCACGCCCAAATCCGTGATAACGGAGAGTGCGAAAATTTCCATGCCGCGATAGTGGGAAATGATCGCTTCTGGAACGGTGGACATACCCACAGCGTCAGCACCCAAAATAGAGTAAGCGCGATATTCTGCCGGAGTCTCAAAACAGGGACCCGTCACGCCCATATACACGCCCTCCTGCAAATGCAAGTTTAGTTGCTTTCCTTTTTCGTGGGCTAATTTAATCAGATGATGCGAATAGACTTCGCTCATATTCGGGAAACGGGGGCCCAACTCATCGTCATTCGGTCCCATCAACGGATTGGTGCCGAAAAAGTTGATATGGTCACGAATCACCATAATATCTCCAACTTGGAAAGTCGGGTTCATTCCGCCTGCCGCATTGGAAAGGATAATCGTTTTAATACCCAAACCGGCAAACACCTGTTCTGGATAAGTAACCACATCCATAGAATATCCTTCGTAATAATGGAATCGGCCGTTCAAAATCACCACTTCCACGCCATTCAGCCTGCCAAAAATCAAAGTACCCTTATGGCCTTTCACAGTAGACACTGGGAAATTCGGTATCTCATGGTAATCAATTTCGTCCACCACATCCACGCGCGTGGCCAAACCGCCCAATCCAGAACCGAGCACAATAGCTATTTTGGGGTTTATCGTTTTTCTTTGGTTAAGATAAGCTACCGTTTCATTGATTTTCATTCTTCTTTCTTCTAACATGGCTTTCGATGATTTTATTAAATGTTGAACGATCATTCTCAAATAAAAATTCCACTTGAATAGGAATTATAAAAATGGGGAGCAAAGATACCTTTTTTTTCAAATCTTCACTTCGCAAGCGCATCCAGTCTTTTTCCGTAGTAAAAATGACTCGGCGGCCCGGATTTTTATCACAATAATCTTTTATATAAGTGATTTCCATAGCGGAGTACTTAAAATGATCCGGGAAATTATAATGTCGTTGCACTTGGAATTGCTGACGCAAATGTTCGAGCATTGGCTTAGGACGCGCGATTCCCGTCATTACGATGACTTCCGTATCCGCATTCAAAGCGAACTGCTTAGCAGCTTGGGTCACCGGTTCAGGAGCACCATAAGAGTAATAGGTAAAAAATAGCGGTTGGTCGGAACGGAGCTTCAACTGTTGGCGCCACCAATCAACATTCACTTCCGATTTGGGGGCGCTGACCTTCGTCACCAGCACAGCATCTGCCACACCGACGGCGGAAGGGAACTCTCTCAAACGGCCTGCCGGCATAGGATAATCTTTGAAATAGGGATTTTCGTATTCGGTAAGCACCATGCGGAAAGTTGGTGTAAAAGAAAGATGCTGGTAGGCATCATCCATAACCACCACTTCAGTATCTGGAGCGTATGCTTGCAATTTGAGGACGCCTTCATGGCGATCGCCATCCACAGCCAAGGGCATATTGGGAAATCTTTGATGCAAAAGTAAAGGTTCATCGCCTATCAGTTCCGCTGACAACTTATCCTCTGCCGTAGTATTCGCCAGCACATATCCTTTGGATTTGCGGCCATAGCCTCGACTGAGCATAGCGACTTTAAAATTGGGGAATAGCAAATTCAAAATATAACCGGCATGGGGAGTTTTGCCCGTGCCGCCAATAGCGATATTACCCACGCAAATGACAGGAATATTCGGCTTGTACGATTTAATCCATCCTTTCTGATAGAGCCATCGGCGGACACGTGCCACATTTCCAAACAGCCAGCCTACAGGAATTAAGATATGTCGAATTTTAATCGGCGCACTCATGCTCAGTGTTCTTTAGTTTTTGTTCGGCCATTCGTTTCTCGCGGCGCGATTTTTCCAACTCGGCTTGTTCGTTTTCATAAGCCTCATAACTATTGATAATCTTGGTTACCAAATGATGACGCACCACATCTTTGGTATCCATATAGATAAAGTCGATGCCCGGAATCTTACTCAAGATACGATCTGCCTGCAGCAATCCAGATTGCTGATTTTTGGGCAAATCCACTTGCGTAATATCCCCCGTGATGAAGAACTTAGCATTTTTGCCCATTCGGGTAAGGAACATCTTAAGTTGCGAAGTTGTGGCATTTTGCGCTTCATCCAAAATAACATAGGCATTATCCAAAGTGCGACCGCGCATAAAGGCCAGCGGGGCAATCTCGATCACCTTATCTTCCATATAGGACATCAGTTTCTGCATCGGCATCATATCCCACAGCGCATCATAAAGCGGTTGCAAATAGGGATCGAGCTTATCGCGCAAGTCGCCCGGCAAAAAACCGAGATTCTCCCCTGCCTCCACCGCCGGACGCGTCAAGATGATTCGTTTAATCTGCTTGTTTTTCAGAGCTTTGACCGCTAACGCCACCGCGGTATAAGTTTTCCCAGTACCAGCAGGACCGATAACAAAGACCATATCGTTCTTAGCAGCGCTCTGCACCAATTTTTTCTGATTCGGGGTAATTGCTTTCACCACTTTGCCCTCGCGACCGTGTACAATAACATTGCTGTCGCTGCCATCCAGACGATAGAAGCTGTCATCTTCCATAGCCGTAATGTTCAGTATATCTGTTTCGGTCAATTTTCCAAACTCTTCCAAATGACGTTCCAAAAGGCGGATGCGTTCCTCAAACATTTCCACTTCACTATCTTCGCCCATAACCTTAATCATATTGCCACGAGCAATGATTTTAAGTTTTGAGAAAATCTGCGTCAACAAGTCAATGTTGGCATTCTGACTGCCATACAACCCGACCACAGAGGAGGGTTCTATCGTAATGATTTTTTCCATTTTATTCAATAACAAGATAATCTAACGGATTGATAGGAAATCCGTTGTACCACAATTCAAAGTGCAAATGAACCGTTTTGCCTTCTTTTGACCCCGTATTTCCGACCACAGCAATGGGGGTGCCGGCACTGACACGAGAACCGACTTTTTTCAACAATTTAGAATTTCTCTTATAGATGGAAATCATATTGCCTGGATGTTGAACAATAATCGAATATCCATCCGTCGCATCGTAGTTGGAGGCAATAACCACGCCATTGGCCACAGAAGTGACCACCGTGTTTTTGGCGCTGGAGATATCAATGCCGAAATGATTGCTTGGCAAATCAAAAAGTCGCACCACAGAACCCATTGCCGGCGGATAGAGAGAAATGCTGGTAATCTTCGCCTGTTCGATATTCGGGACATTGCTGCTGCTGGAGGAATTGTCATTCACACGAGCCAATATCATCTCAGACTCCTCCACCATATCTTCGGCTTCAGCCATACGTTTTTTATCGCGAATGGTCGTATGCACCACAGGCATTGTCTCAGCATCTTGGTCCATTTCCTCGCTCGTTGGGACCTGTTCTGCCAACATGGTCGTAAAATTGTCGATGTACTTTTGATTGTACTCAATGACCTTCTCCATAGAATCAATACGAGCGGCTGTTTGCTTATAGAGCTTGTAATCTTTTTGGGTAGTATAACCCGGAATATACATCCTCAAAGGCGTCAGTGCAATAATCACTGCGGTAAGCGCAATAATGACAAAAGCAGCCAGCACAGAAATGACGACCATTTTCTGAATTGTCAACTGTTTGACGACAAAACGCTGTTCATGAGTTTGTTCATTAGAGAAAACCAAACGATAATGGGTCTTCCATTCGCTTACTATGACATTCCAAATCTTCTTGATTTTCTGAAACTTACTCATTATTATTCTTTTTTAATAGAGGGCGCAAAGTTACATAAAAAATCTAAGTTATTCTCCTTGAGGAGAAAAAACTTTGGCTATGGACTGCTGGCCGTTGTCAAATTTCTAACCGAAGCGAAAAAAATGTACTTTTGCGGGCTTTTATAAAAAAACGAATATGGAAGAAACAAAACATGTGCGTCCGTCATGGGACGAATATTTCATGGAAATTGCGGATACGGTCAGTAAGCGAGCCACTTGCGATAGGGGTCGCAGCGGCTGTGTTATCGTGAGAGACCGTCAGATTTTAGTCACTGGGTATGTAGGGTCCCCAAAAGGGTTGCCGCACTGTGATGAGGTGGGGCACCAGCTCAAGCAGACCGTACATGAAGATGGTTCCGTAACTCAGCACTGTGTCCGCACCGTACACGCCGAGCAGAACGCCATCTGCCAAGCCGCCAAGTTAGGCATCGCCTTGGAGGGCGCAACCCTGTACTGCCGCATGACCCCTTGCCGTGTTTGTGCCATGCTGATTATCAACTGCGGCATCAAGCGCGTAGTCTGCGCCAACAAATACCATGCCGGCGCCGAATCTGAAGAGATGTTCAAAATGGCAGGCGTCCAACTTGAATTTTTCTCCGAGGATGTTGTTCAATATAAAAATCAATAGTTGCCTATTTCGGTACATCAAAATCATAAAATCATGCCTACATTTCTTTGGGAATCCATCGCTTTTGGACCTATACACAGTCGTCGATTAGGCCAATCCTTGGGCGTCAACCTACTGCCCACCGATGTGAAAATTTGCTCTTTTGACTGTCTGTATTGCGAATGCGGATGGACATTGGAAAAGCGTCTCACCGCTCGCGAATTTTATGAAGTGTCCACTGTACTCCAAGCCATTGAGCACAAACTGCAAGAATGCAAAAATGCGGGCACTCCAGTCGACAGCATTACCTTCTCCGGCAATGGAGAACCCACCTTGCATCCGTACTTCGACCAAATCATCGACGGACTGATTCCCTTGCGCGACAAATACTATCCCCATGCCGTCATCAGTTGTCTTTCCAATGCGACCCAGTTGATGCGTCCTGAAGTATGCAGCGCGCTGAAACGCATTGAAAACCCCATCCTCAAATTGGATGCCGGCAATCAAGAGATGCTCAACCTCATCAACGGGCCTGTTGTGTCCGTGGACATCCAGCAAATAGTCAAGGAACTCTGCACCTTCAACGGCAATGTCATCATCCAAACCATGTTTTTGAGCGGGGAGAAAGACGGCGTCGCTTTTGACAACAGTCAAGAGCCTAACTTCGGACAATGGCTGGACTTCATCCAAAAAATACAACCTAAAAAGGTGATGATTTACTCATTGGACCGTGAAACCCCTGCCAGCCAACTGCACCAATTTGACAAAGCCCAATTGGAAGTCATTGCAACCTCCGTGCGCGCTTTAGGCATCCCCACCGAGACTTACTAACATGCCTGCCTTTCCTCCTGCTATAGAACTTTTTGATCGTCAATTGCTGTTCCTCATCAATGGAGGAAACACACCCTGGTTGGACCAACTGATGTGGACGATTACGCAGACCTCCACATGGATTCCTTTTTATATTCTCTGCATTGTATTACTGCGTATATGCTATCAGAAAGAGTTTGTCAAACCGCTATTATTCCTCATCTTGGCAGTTCTTTTTGCCAATCTAGTTTCCGCAGACATTCTCAAGCCCCTGATACAGCGGCCGCGCCCCACACACACGCCTGAAATTCTTGGGCAACTTCATTTGCACCTCAAACGCAATGGCCACTACTACTATGGCGGTTTGTATGGCTTTGTCTCTTCCCATGCCGCCAATACATCGGTCGTAGCCATCCTCCTATATCAACTTCTCAAAACACATCTCCGACACCCAGCACGATGGGGCGTTTTTCTCTGCTTATTCACCATCCCAATCTGCTATTCCCGCATATACTTATGCGCCCACTACTTCACCGATGTCGTAGGCGGATTGTTGGTAGGCACTGCCGTCAGCATGCTCATCTTCTTTACTTTCAAAAAATATTGGGAATGGTCAACAAATAATTACTACTTTTGCCACTTTGAAAAAAATTACAATTCCTATGAATAAATTCTTATCCTTAGCATTATTTTTTGCACTCTTTTTCAGCATTACAACCCTAAATGCTCAAAAACAAGAAATCGACTTGAAAGGTTATTTTCAAGGCAAATACTTAGCTGAAAGAATCAATGGCCTCAGCTGGCAGCCAGGCACCGACAACTACGCCTATGTTGACGACGACCACAATGTCAAATTGGTAAATGCCAAAACGGGCAAAGAGACCACATTCATTGAAAGCAAATTATTGAAAGACAATAATATATTTGGACTTAGATCCTTTCAATGGGTAGATGCCAGCACCATCTTCATTGGTCGCAACCACGCCACTTTGAGTCTGGCCAACGGCAAAACAACCATCCATGAATTTGGAGATGTGGATTGGGACAATGTCATTGACCAGTCTATTAAAAATCAAGTTTTTGTAATTAAAAATTCTGAGGGTGTTTTCGTCCAAAGCGCACAAAACAATTTCAAACCTATTTTGCTCTGTCCGGACACAGGCGCGCACATCGTTTTTGGCGAAAGCGTGCATCGCAGTGAATGGGGCATTGAAGAGGGACAATACATTTCGCCGAATGGCAACTTCATTGCTTTCTATAGAATGGATGAAAGCATGGTTGAAGATTATCCGTTGGTCAACACCGGCACGCCTATTGCCACAGTGGAATACATGAAATACCCGATGGCGGGCCGTACTTCTCATCAAGTCAAAGTCGGCATCTACGATGTTGCAAGATCAGCGCAAAGCGGCAAAGCGGTTTACCACTACATCAAAACAGACCTTGCAGACGGCGAATTTCTGACCAATGTCACCTTTTCTCCAGATGAAAAACACCTCTACATCACCCATTTGAACCGTCAGCAAAACCACTCCAAACTCATTCGCTATGATGTAGCCACGGGCGAAAAAGTCAGCACCCTGATTGAAGAAACCGATGCCCGTTATGTAGAACCCAGTCGCCGTATTATTTTCATGAAAAATGGTCAGTTCTTGTACTTCAGCGACCGTGATGGCTGGAAACACCTATACTTGTACGATTTCAACGGCAAATTAGTCAAGAAAGTTATCGATGGTCGTTTTGACATCATAGAAGTTTACGGTATGGATGCCGCAGAACAGAACATTTTCTTCACCGCCTCTTTGGAAAAACCTGTCAACCAATGTGTTTGCAAAGCCAACATCAAGAGTGGCAAAATCACCTGTCTCGGTCATGAAGATGGTATGCACGAGCCTATTTTCAGCGATAGCAAGAACTATTTCGTAGACTATTTCACCAATGTTACCACGCCGCGCGTCATCAACTTGGTAAGCGGGCAAGGGAAAATCCAAAAGAACTTGCTGACCTCCAAAAATCCGTACGCAGACTGTGCTATGGGAGAGACAAAAATCTTCCCCATCACCAACAAAGCAGGCGATTCCCTCTGGTGCCGTCTGATCACTCCACCGAACATGGATCCGAACAAACAATATCCGTGTTTGATTTATGTTTACGGTGGTCCGCACTCCCAATTGGTTACCAACAGCTTTATTTCTGGCGGTGTGTTCTTGGAATACATGGCAGAACAAGGATATGTGGTTTTCACATTGGACAACCGCGGAACACAGAACAGAGGTGCAGAATTCGAAAAATGCATTCATCGCAACTTGGGCGTCAAGGAAGTTGAAGACCAAATGTGCGGTGTTGAATATTTGAAAACACTTCCATACGTTGACAGCACTCGCATCGGTTTGGACGGCTGGAGTTTTGGTGGTTTTATGACATTGTCCTTAATCACCGAACATCCGGAGGCCTTCCGTGCTGCCAGCTGCGGCGGTCCAGTGGTCAACTGGGAATGGTACGAAGTAATGTACGGCGAACGCTACATGGACACTCCGGAAGAGAACCCAGAAGGTTATGCCAACGCCAACATCATTCCGAAAATCAAGAATGTGCAATGTCCGTTGCTCGTCATGCACGGTTGCCAAGACCACACCGTAGTTTGGCAAAACACCCTTGAGCTCATGCGCCAAGCCGTCACGGATGGCATAGAAATCGAATACTTCCCATACACCATCTACGACCACAACGTCATTGGACCAGAACGTGTTCATTTGTGGAACAAGCTGCTGCACTTCCACAACCAGAACCTGAAAGGCGAATAATGAGAAGACTTTTTATAGCCTGCAAAATCGACCTCTCTTCCACCACGCGAGCCCTTCAACAACAACTTCACTACGAGTTGCAATTGAATGACATGGTTTGGGTTAAGGAAGATGTCACCCATATGACCCTGCGATTTTTAGGCAAGACCCCCGAATATGTGCTCGAGGACTTAAAATCCACATTAAAAGAGATTAGCGAGAGCCACGAGGCTTTTGAGATGTCGTTAGACAAAATCGGCGTCTTCGGCAGCAGGTACAAGCCCGAAGTCTTGTGGCTCGGATTCCATGAATTTTCGAAATTTCAAGCGATTTTCGAACAATTGGAGCCAGCCCTCATCCGGTTAGGATTTGAGCACTATCGCGGGAATTTCGTGCCGCACATCACACTTGCACGCATCAAAGGCGTCCTCGACAAGAAAAAATTCTGGCAGGCCATACAATCTTACCAAGTGGAGACGCCCCAACGCATTGCCATTCGCGAACTTATCCTCTACCAAAGTTTCCTGCACGCTGACGGACCCGAATACAAAGTGCTGGCGACTTTCCCTCTACGCCAACCTGAATAAAGCCTATTTCAAGGCATTTCAAACAGATTTTCATTCACGAAAAAAAGCCACACTTTTTTTTGTATTTTTGCACGCTTTTTATTAAAGAAAAAAATGTTTAATGGAATATGTTGTAATATGCTGATATTTGAATTATTACCACACACTCCATAGAACATAGGACGCATAGATGAACGATTATTTCATCCATACAGAAAAATAAAAACAAACAACCAGCGTTATTATAGTCATTGTTTGACAAAAAAACGAAAATTTTGAAACAGAGCAACAACATATTCTACCCCATCCTCGTGTTCCTGTTAGGCATTGCCATTGCGGGACTTACGGGATGTTCTACTTCAAAGAACACCTTCCCGAACAGGGCATATCACAATGTGACGTGCAAATACAATGTCTATTGGAACGGCAATCAGGCCATGAAAGGTGCGGAAGCCGAATTCGCCAAAATTGCGAAAGACAACTACACCGCCACGCTGCCGGTTTACAACTACCCTGACAAAAGCGATTTAGGTCCCTGTTTGCCGCATCTCGACCGCACCATCGAGAAATCTTCCAAAGCCATCTTCAAGCACTCCATGCTGATTCGCGGGAAAGAGTATGTCAAATCCATCGACGACGCCTACTTGATTATGGGCAAGGCCTATTTCTACAAACAAGACTACCCACAAGCGCAGCGTATTTTCAACTACATCCTCAACAACTACCCGAAATCGAACACCTACAATGAGGCCGCTGTTCTGTTGGCGCGTACCGCCATGCGCCAGGAATATTATGCCAGCGCAGACGAACAATTGGAGAACCTTCACTATTTAGCCACCAACAAGAAAAACAAGAAATTCAATGTGCTGTTCAATGCCGCCAAGGCAGAATACCACCTCACCGCCCCGGATGGCGATGTGATGGAGGCCATCGACTTTCTTAACGGCGCCATTGCCTCGCACCCAGATCGCGAATTCAAGTCCCGCCTGGAATTGATTTTAGGCGAACTCTACGAAAAGATCGGGCAACAAGCAGATGCTCAAAAATGTTTCACTAATGTCATCAAGAAATCTTCCACCTATGAAATGGTGTTCTGCGCTCAGATGCACTTGGCCTCCAACTATGACGGCAGCGAATCTGCACACAACGCCATCATGAAGCAATTCAAAAAAATGCTGGCAGAAAAGAAAAACGAAGATTTCAAAGACCAAATCTACTATGCCTGCTCTGAAATCGCTCGCATTGACGAAGATGACACCACACGTAAGAACTACTTGGCAAAATCTGTAGCAGCCTACACCAACAACAACTATCAACGCACTTTTTCCAGCATCACGCTGGCAGACCTATACTTTGCAGAAAATGAGTACCGCAAAGCACAAGACTATTACGACACCGCTGCGCTTTCCATTCCAAAGAATTATCCAAACTACGATGAGATTATCAAGAAGGCCAATGTGCTCAAAGACCTAGTCACCAAATTGGATGAAATTGATTTGCAAGATAGCTTGCAGCGCATCGCCAAAATGCCTGAAGCCAAACGAAACGCTTGGGTAAAGAAAATGATAGCCGACTATACTGAAGCCGAACGTAAAGCCGCTGCCGAAGAAGCAGAAAGAATGTTGGCCATGCAAAACGCCTCATCTTACACCAACATCAACACGACCTCATCCAACGGCAAATGGTATTTCTACAACCAGTCTTTGGTAACTGCCGGACAACAGGACTTCTACAGACGATGGGGTAACCGTAAGTTGGAAGACAACTGGTTTATTTCCAACAAGCAGCAAATCTCCTTCGACGACATGGCTGTGCTCAACGACCCGAGCTTGGCCCAAGACACTGTTGAATACGACGAAGACGGCAATCCTATTCCTAAACGCGAGACAGACCCGAAAAAGGAGGCCTATTATCTCCAAGACCTCCCACTCACGCCGGGCGCTATTGACACCTCCAACAGCATTATCGCCCGTGACCTTTACGAAGCCGGCTTCATCTATCAAGACTTGCTTACAGACATGCCGCGCGCCTGCGAATGTTTCGAATCCCTGCTCAAGCGATTCCCCGAATCCGAATATGCATTGCCGTGTACGTACCTGTTGTACTCTATCTACAAAAACGGTCTCGACCAAGGAAAAGCCGAACACTACAAAGACATCCTCCTAACCAAATATCCTGACACCGATTACGCCAAATTGATTCAAGACCCTCACTACTATGAGCGATTGGCCGAACGCGCTAAACAATTGGAAAAGGATTACGAAAGGGCCTACACGGACTTCAACAACAAACAATGGCGTTCCGTGGTACAAAACGCCAATACGGCCATTCCACAATGTCCCAATCCAACTTTGAAATCCAAATTCTGCTACCTGAAAGCAGTGGCTTCCGGACAGGTCTATAACGAAGACTCTTTAATCGTAGGATTGCAGCAAGTCGTTGCCGACTTCCCAACGGAGCCGGTGGCTGAATTGGCTCGGATTTATCTGGCCGACTTAGGTCCTGCCAAGACAAATCCGCAAAAAGACGAATCTAAAGATAATGACAAAGGCGGTAAAGACGGCAAAAACACAACCACACCCGCTACTAGCGCACCTGCTATCGCCAGTCCATTTACCTATAAAGCCGATGAAATGCATTATATCATCCTGTTAGTAAAAACGGCAAACCTGCCTGTTCAAAATGTCAAATTGAACATCACCAATTTCAACAAGACCTATTTCAGTTTGCAGCGTTTCAATGTTAGCAGTTTTTACATCAACAACACGCAACAGATGATAACCATTGCGAAATTTTCCAATGCGCAAGCAGCCCTTGACTACTACAACATCATTGTGAAAGACTCCCTGTTCGTGAATGACATCAACAACTTGAACATCGAAGTTTATCCTATGGGCGCAACAAACTACACCACCTACTACAACAACAAGGACGGCCGCGTATTTTATGATGCCTTTTTCAAAGAAAATTACCTCAAGATAAAATAACCTTAAAAATACAAGACATGAAAGAAGTTGATCAAAAAGAATTCGGGGCTGTAAATATTATCGCCAAAGGCACCCAATTGCAAGGCAATTTAATTACCAACGGCGATTGCCGCATCGATGGTATGATTAAAGGCAACGTATCATCCAAAGCCAAAATCATCATTGGACAAAGCGGTATCGTAGAGGGCAATATCGTTTGCGCCAACATCGAAATCGAAGGCAATGTGAAAGCGGAATCTTTGACCGTTCAAGAATTGATTTCATTGAAATCTACAGCCAACTTGGTAGGCAACATCACCGCCAACAAAATCGCCATTGAACCGGGTGCTGAATTTTCCGGCAATTGCAGAATGAACAATCAAAAGAACGCAGCGCCTGCCGCTCCAACAGCACCTGCTGAAAAATAAGACGAGCTTATGCCCGAGCCCAATGCCAGCAAACGCAACCCATTAAACAGCTATGTGGTGTACTCCAACATGGCGATTGAAATGGGTGTCATTATTGCTATAGGCGTATTTGGCGGCATCAAGTTGGATAAGTGGCTGGACAAGTCGCCCCTCTTCACCTTGATATGCTCCTTGGCCGCGGTTGCCATTGCCATGTACACCATCATTAAAGAAGTCACTAAAACGAATAAAAATTCCAATAATGAGTCAAAAGATACCCATTAAAAAATTCTCTTTCCGAATCTTGGTATTCTCCGTCATCATTGCCGGACTCTCACTTCTTTTCCAAATCATCTGCCCAAAAATCGCATCTCCCGCACTGCCCTTCATCGTGCTGTTCTTTATGATTATCACCCTTTTTACGATGTACATCGTGCTCCATGACGACAAAGCCAAAGCCGAAAAGAGATTCGTATCCAACTATCTTCTTTCACGCATCATAAAACTCATCTCCTGCCTGCTCTTTGTCGTTTTATATGTCATCCTCAACCGCAAAGACGCCTGGAACTTTGCCATTGCCTTCCTCGTCATCTACTTCCTGTATTCCATCTTCGAAGTCGTTGTGCTGAAAAAGGAGAATCAGGAACTTTCCAAGTAGGTTTCAAGAGTGTAGGGACGCAATTTATTGCGTCCGACAACCCAAAGTTTCAGGTTTCAAGTTTAATATTACCGACTTAGTTTCTTAATTTCCCTTTCAGTTCACTGTTCACTAATCACAGCTCACTAAATATGAATACGTCAAGAAAACTCAAAGAAGACTTGTTTTACATTGGGGCCTCTGACAGAAGATTGGCTCTTTTTGAAAATATGATGCCTATTCCAAGAGGCGTGTCTTATAATTCATACGTCTTGTTGGACGACAAAACTGTGCTTTTGGACACGGCCGACAACTCCGTTGCCGCACAATTTTTAGAAAACCTCCAATGCACCCTCAACGGCCGTGCGCTCGACTATATGGTCATTCACCACGTGGAGCCCGACCACTTGGCATTGGTAGAAGAGGTTATCGTGCGCCATCCGAACGTGACTGTTGTTTGCAGCGCGCAGGCTGCCAAGTTCATCCAGCAGTTTTTCAACCTCAACATCACGAACCAGCTGCAGATTGTAAAAGAGGGCGACACGCTCTGCACGGGCCACCATACCTTCACCTTTGTGGCCGCCCCAATGGTTCATTGGCCGGAAGTTCTTGTCTCCTACGAATCCGAATACAAGATTTTGTTCTCCGCCGACGCCTTCGGCACTTTCGGCGCATTGTGTGGCAACTTGTACGCTGACGAGGTGAACTTCGACCGCGACTGGCTGAAAGACGCCCGCCGCTATTATACTAATATTGTAGGCAAATACGGGGCGCAAGTACAGAACACGCTGAAGAAGGCCGCCACGTTGGACATCGCAATGATTTGTCCGCTGCACGGTCCCATCTGGCGCGAGAACATCGGCTACTTCATCGACAAATACGACAAGTGGAGCAAATACGAGCCCGAAAGCGAATCCATTATGATTGTCTATGGTTCTCTTTACGGCCACACTGAATCCGCCGCCACCTACGTAGCCAACCAGCTGGCAGAGAAGGGTCACAAGGACATCCGTATGTACGATGTTTCCGGCACACACGTCTCCTATATGGTATCTGACGCGTTCCGCTGCAGCCACATAATATTAGTGGCCCCAACTTACAACGGAGGACTGTATCCGCCAATGGAAAACTTCCTGTTGGATTTGAAGGCACACAACTTGCAAAACCGCACCTTTGCCGTCATTGAAAACGGCACATGGGCACCGCAGGCCGCCAAGGAAATCCAAAAGATTTTAGACGAAATGAAAAACAACAAATTGATCGAACCCATCATCTCCATCAAATCTTCTATGAAAGAGGAACAGATCTCAGAAGTGCAGCAATTGATTGAGAATTTGTAATTTGAGGATACCGGAGTAATCACTTTTTTGTATTTTCGCAGCCTGGATTCAAACGACATAAAACTATGGGACAGAAACTACCAATCGGCATACAGAATTTTGAGGACCTGAGAAACAAAGGGTTCAAATATGTGGATAAGACAGCCCTTGTATATAAACTGGTGACAGAAGGCAAATACTACTTTCTATCGCGTCCTCGTCGTTTCGGAAAGAGCCTACTACTCAGTACAATAGAAGCACATCTTCAAGGCAAGCGCGAATTGTTTGAAGGTCTCGCCTTAGCTGATTTGGAAAGCGATTGGATTGAATATCCAATTCTGCACCTGGATTTGAACACGGAAACGTACAATACTCCAACAACCCTTTTGGACAAATTGAGCACAACGCTCAGTTCATGGGAATCACAATATGGAAGTTGCGAATATGAAAAATCTTTGCCGACAAGATTTGAGGGCATCATCCGTCGGGCCTACGAGAAGACCGGCCGCCAGGTGGTGATTTTGGTTGATGAGTACGACAAACCGCTGCTACAGGCCATCGGCAACACGGAGCTGCAGGATGCCTACCGCGCCACGCTCAAGGGCTTCTACGGTGCACTCAAATCTATGGACCGCTGCATCCGCTTCGCCTTCCTCACGGGCGTCACCAAGTTCGGCAAGGTCAGCGTATTCAGCGACCTTAACAACCTGCGGGACATCTCTATGCTTGCCCAATATCACGACATTTGTGGCATCACCGAAGAGGAACTTCGCACGAATTTCGAGGTGGAAATCTCGGAACTTGCAGAAGCCCAGAATATGACCATCGATGAGGCCTACGCCGCACTTCGCGAAAATTACGACGGATACCATTTCTGCAAAGAAAACCTGCCCGGCATATACAATCCTTTCAGTCTGCTCAATGCCTTTGCAAGTCGGACTATGGACTATTACTGGTTCGAGACCGGCACACCGACCTACCTGATGGAACTGCTCAAAATACATCATTACAACCTCGCCCGTATTGAGAAAGAGGAAGTCGTCAGTGATGTGCTCAACAGCGTGGATATCGCCTCCACCAACCCGTTGCCCGTCATCTATCAGAGCGGCTACCTGACCATCAAAGGCTATGACAGCGACTTCGGTCTCTCTCGGCTCGGGTTCCCAAACAAGGAGGTCAAGCCGGGCTTTGTTCGTTTCCTCATTCCGAGTTACACCAACGTCGATGCCGTAGGCTCCGTCTTCGAGATCAGCCGCTTTGTGCGCTCGTTGCGCGAGGGCGACATTGAGGGCTTTATGGAGCGCCTGCAGTCGTTCCTCAGCGCCTGTCCCTATGAGCTGGAACCCGAACAGGAACGCCACTTCCAGAGCGTGATGTTCATACTCACCGCCCTGTGCGGCTACCACGTGCAAATTGAGGAACACACCAACAAGGGCCGTATGGATATGACCGTGCAGACCAAGGACTATGTCTATATCTTCGAGTTCAAGTTCAACAAATCGGCGGAAGAAGCCCTCGCCCAAATTGACGAGAAGGGCTATGCCGAACGTTTCCAAAACGACGAACGGACCCTGATGAAAATCGGTGTGAATTACAGCACGGCGGAGAGGAACATCAATGAGTGGAAAATCAAACGGTGATCGTAGGGACGCGATTCATCGCGTCCGCCAATTGGTTTCAAGTTTCAAGTTTTAGTTGAGCCTCCACAGATACTTTGAGCCGTGCTTGAGGGCAATATGTTTTAAATTTGAATTTGTCTTACACTAATGTTTAACTAATGAAAACAACACTTGAATTATTAGAATCATCCTCTCCCAACGATAACTCAAAAGGGTTTCATAAACTTCGTAAAAAACAATTTATACGAAATCCCGAATTGAAAATCATTTTGCAAAATAAGAATCGTCAGTTGGTTGGAGATTTCCTATTAAATTACAAATACTTCACCTCAAATAATATATCCGCAATACATCAATTTATTCTTCAAAACTTATCAAATACGGATAAATTATTTGTTTCTGATCTAATAGATTTTGCAATTGATTATCAGTTGCCAATTCCTGTTCGCCAATGTTATAGCCTACTTGAATGCTTTGGTAATGACAACGATTACCCTCAAATATCGTTCTTGGATTACTTACTGGTAAACAGGCCTGCAGTTGACTGTAAAAAATTAGAACGTCTGCTAAATAACATAATTGACAACAAACGCTATAGCATATATGCTCAATTAAGAGCTTCTATCCTTCTATATGAACTCAATCAAAAGAAACGATACGTTTTCAATGTGATAGCATACACACAAATTGACGATGCCTGTAAAATTCTTTTAGACAACATTTTATCTAGCATTCAAGAAACTAAAATCCATCGTGCGTACGGTTCTGTTTTAAATCAAATTTCAAAAGACAAACTAACCCTTATTTATCCTATTAGCAAATGTGGATTATGTCCAAAGCAGAGTTCATTAATATTAAATTCTTATGCAGACTGATTTCTTGAAGAATGCCTTAACTTTCCGCCATATTGGGCGAACCCATTGTGGTGGTGCCGTAAATTATTCTTCAATTCTACGCATCGGAGATACAAGATTTCTATAGCCGCACTTACAATGTGGGGAAGGATGATGAACTCTCTATCTCCGATAAGACTGATGTGCGGAGGCATTCCGTGACCGCTGACAAACAAATATGCTTTTCAGCACCTAAATCCATATAGAATTCATCACCTAGGACGATAATATATTTCTAGACGGTATCACCAACAGGAGTAATCACCACGGAAATACGATGGATTTCCTCGGTACCGAATGAATATAATGCACATTTGGATCAGGCAATAACTTATTTAATAAGATTTTATAACCCGTTGGCGGAATTAATCCAGTGCGTATTTAACTCTGCCAATCGGTTTGTTGTTGATATAATTGAAATATTGAGCAATGGTCTGCGCACTGATTTTGCCGATAATGCGGGCAAACAGGCCATCGGTTTGTTTAGCGTAGTTTCTTATAACCATATATTGATCGGTTAATTGTGAGAAGTTTGTTTCAACTCTCTTTCTTGCTTTGGCAAAAGGCTGAAATGTAGGCTTCCAATCCTTTTGGTTCAAGCGGTATGGGCATTCGAGACGTATGTTCGCGGTCTCAAACAGGTCGAGCTGGATGTCCGCGCTGATGTAAGCCTTGTCCCCGAAAATGCTGCAATCATGATATGTGGACCTTATGTCTTTTAGATAATGGATGTCGTGGACACTGGCCTTGGACAGGTCATAGGAATGCACCACGCCGCTTAATTCACACAGTTCGTGCAGCTTATAGCCAAAATAATAGACATTTTGAGAGGCGCAAAAGCCGAAGTCTAGTGCTGTTGAGAACTCTTCCTTACCCATCTTGCATCTTTTCCCTCTTGAAGTCCGGCTTACGGGTATGGGCTTGGAATCCACACAGAAGTAGTCCTCTCCTCCATCTATTTCATAGGCAATCCTCTTGCGTATCTGCTCGCATAATCCGCTAGTGATTTTTCTGCGATCGTTATGTTGCCTCCGCGATATCAGATTTGGAAAGTCTGATTTGCAATGTTTTAGGAGTTCGAACAGGCGATTCTCACTGTCTATGCTTTCTGACTCTGCTGTCATGGGCATGGCGATGACTTCGAGATCGAAGAATTTTGGAACAACACCCCGGCGCGGTATATTGCCCAGGTCGTTCACCAGATCAGTTGAGAATTTTTTGCAGGTTTCAAGAATTTTTGCGAATTTTGCAGCGAAGTTGTACATGATTTGAACTAATATTTCAACTGTCTTTTCAACCGCTAAAATACTAAATTTCAATGAAATGTATAACTTTTATTCATATCTTTGTCTATTTTTTTCATGCAAAATCAATTCTGCCAACGGGTAAGAGAATTATTTTCATAATTTTGCCGTTGAATAAAAGTACTAAATATTATGAAAATTTACACATTGTATATCTTGATATTATTGTCAGTTTTGCTCTCCAGCTGCTCAGAGCAAATGAAAGCAGAAAAGTCAATAAAAAGATTTCTTGTCGAAAATAGCAATGATGGCAAAGTTGAAATTGTAAAATGCGGCAAACTATCCGATTACATATTTGTGATTGATAAAATTAGCGCCATTGACACATTGATTGATTCTCTTGCAGATGAACGAGATGAATGCGCTCGTGAAATGCTTATCTTCCCAAGTTGGTGTGGAATGTATAAAACGCTGCAGTCGGATAGAGACAACTATGCAAAGCAGGTTGACTCTTTGGTAAAAGTCAAAGCAACCACTAAAAATGAAAAATACCCAATCAAGATAATGCAGGTTGCTTATCGCTGTAGTAATGAGTATGGCGCCATCATAAAACAAGATACTAACCTATATTTGTCTAACGATTTGGATGTAGTAAGTGGAAAGCCTATTGATGTTATTGCTAAACTACCCTGATCAGATCTGTTGTCGTTTTTGTTGCAAGCTCGTAGATTATTTAAAATCTACAACTGCTGAAAAGTTTTTATCGTAAAGAAAAACATAGGACATAAAACATGGTTTCAGAAAAATAGGTGAGTTGAGCCAATACTACTAAAATTTTGCGAAGTAGATTTTACAGTGTTGCTGCATCTTATTTTAAAGTCTTATAATTTGCAAAATTTCAGCATTCGGGAATATTGATTTTGCTGCTCCTATTTTTGTATTTTTGCGGTTCAAAAAAAGATGCTATGAAAGAAATAGTCTATCGTGATTCTGATTATGTGCTTGAAAATCCCAAAACCAAATATTCAGTATATACTGTTGAATATAGAACTTATTTAGAACATTGGTCTAAGAACGCAAAGTCCCGTGTACGAAAAGGTGATGCAGTCGGTCAACTGAAACGTATATGGTATCATTCAATAGATGGAAAATTAAAAGAAGAGATCTCATCAGAAGTGTTTAGCATTCATTCTCCGCATAAAGGGTTCTTTATTCCTGTCTTGTTGAATTTTGACCGACATCCAATTTCTGAGGGCCAAGAACTGTTCAAAATCTATGAATACAAGGACGAACTGTATCATTCATATTTTGAATGGAATATATCCAAGATTGAATTGACAGGTGAATACAAAATCAATTGGGAATTGGTTGACGGCCGCACAAACGACTATATGCGTCTATGCTCTGGGAGTCCATCTTTTTCATTGAACATACGGAATGGTAAACCTGTCATATTCTTTCGGACAGAAACAAAGTACAAAGTGGGTTCAACACTGGCGGTGAAATTTCAAGTGTCTTTTTCCAAGTCAATAATTAAAAGATACCAAATAACTAAAAAAACACATGTGTTCAAAAATTCGGCAAAAGATTACGAAACTGATTTTGAACTTACGAAAGCAGATATTGACTATTTCATTCTACACCAAGCCACATCGTTTGGGATAATTTTTACTGACGGTCGGGAACCTGAGGTTTTTGATGTTCCCAGTGTTTTTCATAGGGAGATGATTCAATATTTTTTCAAGAACTTCAAAAACGCCCTGTTGAAGATAATTGAAAAATCACCCGCAGCAGTAGAGTTTGCGGAAGAAGCACAACCCCAAACGGCAAAATCAAAGGAGATGGTGATAATAACAAGTGAACCAGTGTATGTTTATCTGATGAAAGACAAGGCTAACGGGTATTGTAAGATTGGAATATCAAACAAGCCCACGTTCCGCGAACGCACATTGCAAAGTGAAAAACCCACTGTCGAAATGCTAGCTTCGCACAAATACCCTTCAAGAGCTGTCGCATCTGCCATTGAGACAGCATTGCACACCTTGTATGCCGAAAGCAGGGTGCGTGGCGAATGGTTCAATCTTACCCCAGAGGATGAAGCCGTGGTGATTGCGACGCTTGAATAGCTTATCAAGGCAGACCATAAATCCACCAATCATAACGTTTGAAAGTTCAAATCCGACATAGTGTTTATTTTTGTTTTTATTCTATTTTGGATTTGGACTTTAGGTACGTTTTCGTTAGCCCCCTTTCCTTTCGTTATTATCATAAAGAAAATTATAGGATACAAAACTTCTATAGTCTTCTTTCTATCTCATCTGCTTTTCTACTAAATTAATCACATCATTTGCTATATACTGGTCGCCAATAAGGTATAGGGCGGTCTCGGGGTTATGCAAAGCATCGCAAAAAAACGCAGCAAAGATAGCATTAATTTCAAAAACACTTCCTTCATAATCCTTACCAAAGGAATTTTAATGTATTTTTGCGCCTCACTATTCAAAAGTCTATATGTATAAGATTATCAAGAAAGAAGAACTTGGACTGGACACCTACCTTATTGAAGTAGAAGCGCCCAAGATTGCCCAAGCCGCCCTTCCCGGACAGTTCGTCATCGTCAAGGCTGACGAGAAGTCGGAACGTATTCCATTGACCATCAGCGATACGGATTTATTTGATGGCACCATCACCCTCGTGGTCAAAACCATCGGCTATTCCACTCGTAAGATGCTGAGTTTCAGAGTTGGTGAATCATTTCGTGACATTGTAGGCCCTTTGGGCAGGCCATCGGCATTCATTCACCGTCCTATCGGTGAACTTCGCCGTGCTCGATACTGCTTTATTGCCGGCGGGGTAGGCATTGCACCTATCTACCCATTAGTAAAATGGATGTATGCGCACGGTCTCAACTGTGATGTCATCGTAGGCGCGCGTACAAAATCCCTACTTTTCTATCTTGAAAAACTGCGTCCTGTTTCCGACAATCTGTACATCGCCACCGACGATGGTTCTATGGGTGAAAAAGGGAATGTCAATACGGTATTAGAACGATTGGTAAAGGAAGAAGGCAAACGGTACGACGAAATTACGGCCATCGGTCCGATGATTATGATGAAATTCGTTTCTATGAAAGCGGCCGAGCTCAACATTCCATGCATTGTGAGTTTGAATGCTTTGATGGTAGATGGAACGGGCATGTGTGGTGCCTGTCGTGTAACTGTCGGCGGTCAGACACGCTTCACCTGCGTTGACGGTCCAGAATTTAATGCTTCTCAAATAGATTTTGACGAGTGCATGCGTCGTCAGGCCATGTACGATCATATCGAACATCATAAACAGAAAGAGGGTTGTGAATGCATGGACGCCGCTATCCAGGCACAAGTTCCAACAAGCGGACGGGTTCCTGTCAGAGAGCAGAAGTCAGGAAATGCAACTTTGATGAGGTCTGCCTTGGATATAATGCAGAAGAGGCCATGACAGAGGCCAAACGGTGTCTGAATTGCAAGAAACCGCAATGCGTCACGGGATGTCCTGTCCAAATCAACATACCTGCCTTCATCCAACAAGTGGCTGAAGGCAACTTTGCCGAAGCGGCTCGCATCATCGGCGAAGATTCTGCCCTTCCGGCAGTCTGCGGACGTGTATGCCCACAAGAGACGCAATGCGAAGGCAAATGCGTCCTCGGCAAAAAGGGAGAACCCATTGCCATTGGCAAACTGGAACGTTTCATTGGAGACTGGTCACGCGAGAACAATTGGTGCGCCACCAAGAAAAGCGCTGAAAATGGTTATCGAGTTGCCGTCATCGGCAGCGGTCCTTCCGGCCTCACATGCGCTAAGGAACTGCGCATGAAAGGCTACAATGTAACCGTATTTGAGGCGCTGCACGAATTTGGCGGCGTGCTCGTCTATGGCATACCTTCCTTCCGTCTGCCCAAAGAGACTGTCGTCAAACATGAAGTAGAAAATGTTAAAAAATTAGGAGTTCGCTTTGAAAGCGACATTATCATTGGTCGAACAGTTTCGGTAGATGAATTATTAGACAAATGGGGATTCCATGCTGTATATCTGGGCACTGGCGCCGGATTTCCTAACTTTATGAATATTGAAGGTGAGAATCTCTGCGGCGTAGTATCTGCCAATGAATTTCTTACCCGCAACAACCTTTTATTTGCCTACAAGCCCGAACATGAAACGCCCAATTTCGTGGGGCGCAAAGTGGCTGTTGTCGGCGGCGGCAACGTCGCCATGGACGCTGCGCGCACAGCAGTGCGTTTGGGTGCTGAAGTACACATCGTCTATCGCCGTTCTGAAGAAGAACTGCCCGCCCGAGCTGAAGAAGTCCACCACGCTAAAGAAGAAGGGGTTCAATTCAACCTGCTCTGCAACCCCGTTAAAATCTTAGGCAACGAACAAGGCTGGGTAAACGGGATCCAATGTGTCCGCATGGAATTGGGCGAACCGGACGCCTCCGGCAGACGCCGTCCTGTGGCCATCCCCGGTTCCGAGTTCACTTTGGAGGTAGATATGGTTATCATGTCTATTGGAACCTCCCCCAATCCGCTCATTGCTGCTACAACTGATGGATTGGACATCAACAGGCATGGCTGCGTTAATGCGGACGAAGACGGACGGACATCCCGTCGTGGCATATTTGCTGGCGGCGATATCGTAACCGGCGCGGCCACCGTCATTCTCGCCATGGGCGCTGGCAAGAAAGCAGCCAAAGCCATTGACGAATTCCTGATGAAAAAATAAAAACTCTATCAATATGAAAAACATACTCATTACCGGCGGTGCCGGATTCATCGGTTCCCATGTGGTCAGACGCTTTGTCAACAAATATCCGCACTACGAGATTTACAACCTCGACAAGCTGACGTACGCCGGCAACCTTGAAAATCTTTCCGATATTGACGGCAAACCAAACTATCACTTTATCAAAGGCGATATTGAGGACCAGAATTTCATTATGGAACTGTTCCAAAAATACCAATTCGACGGTGTCATCCACCTGGCTGCCGAATCTCACGTGGACCGCTCCATCACCAATCCGATGCAGTTCATCCACACCAATGTGCTGGGCACCGCGCACCTGCTGAACGCCGCCCGAGCCATCTGGAACGGCAACTGGGAAGGTAAAAAATACTACCAGATTTCTACAGATGAAGTCTATGGCGCTTTGGGCGATACCGGTTCTTTCAAAGAGACAACACCGTACAATCCGCACAGTCCGTACTCTGCCGCCAAGGCCAGCGCCGACCACTTTGTGCGCGCCTATCATGACACCTACGGCATGCCGACCGTCATCTCCAACTGCTCCAACAACTATGGTCCGAACCAATTTCCCGAAAAGCTCATTCCGCTATTCATCAACAATATCAAGAACAACAAGCCGCTGCCCGTTTACGGACAGGGCATCAATGTGCGCGACTGGCTCTATGTGGAAGACCATGCAGCCGCTATCGACCTCATCTTCCATAAAGCAAAACCGGGTGAAACCTACAACATCGGCGGCAACAACGAATGGCGCAACATCGACCTTATCAAGAAACTGATTGAGATTATGGACCGCAAGTTGGGACGTCCAGAAGGAGAATCCCTGAAGCTGATCACCTACGTCACCGACCGCGCCGGACACGACCTCCGCTATGCCATCGACCCGACCAAGATCAAAAACGAGTTGGGCTGGGAACCGACTGTGAAATTCGACGAAGGTTTTGAAAAAACCGTAGATTGGTATCTCGCCAATGAAGAATGGTTCAACCACGTCACCTCCGGCGAATATGTCGAATATTACAAGAAAATGTACGAAAATCGATAATTTATTTGTAGAGATGTAGCGTGCTATGTCTCTACCATTATTATTATGCGCCTCAAACTATCCAATATCCGCATCCCCGTCTGCGCAAATCCGAATGTCAAGAACCAAGTATGCCGCCAGTATCATATCGATGGCAAAGACCTCCAAGACTTCAAAATATTGCGTCAGGCAGTTGATGCCCGCAAAAAGAACCATGTTCTATACGACTTCCAGGTTGCCGTGACCTTGCCCGACAAATACCAGTCTCTACTGAAAGAGACAGGTGTATCGGAGTGCAAACCGGACATGGAGGTCACCTATCCCGAATGGAAGGGCACCCACCGTCCCATTGTGGTCGGATTCGGTCCTTCGGGCATGTTTGCCGCCCTCTACCTTGCGCGCTGCAAGGCGAATCCCATCATCATCGAGCGTGGTGAGAAAATAGAAGACCGCAAACGTTCCGTAAATGAGTTCCTATACAACAAATTGCTGAATGCAAATTCCAACGTGCAGTTTGGCGAAGGCGGCGCGGGCACATTTTCCGACGGCAAACTCAACACTAACGTACACAGCGAGTACAACCAGTTCGTACTAGACGAGTTCTACAAGCACGGCGCCAGCGAAGACGTCACCTATATGCAGAACCCTCATGTGGGCACCGATTATTTGGAGAAAGTGGTTCGCAATATCCGATTGGAGATAGAGTCCCTCGGCGGCGAGTTCTATTTCAACACCACCTTCACCGATTTTGAACAAAAAGACCATGCCCTGCACATCACCTGCCACAACGGAAAAACGTTCACCACAGAGCATCTCTTATTAGGATTGGGGCACTCCGCTCGCGACACCATCAAGCAATTGTTCGCCCGCGGACTGAAGATGGAGCCGAAGCCCTTTTCCATGGGCGTGCGCATTGAGCATCAGCAACGCCGCATCAACCGTATGCAGTATGGTGAGGCCGCCAAGATACTGCCGCCCGCCTCTTACAAAGGCGTCGTGCACCTCAAAGAGCGCAGCGTCTATACCTTCTGCATGTGCCCTGGCGGCACCGTGATGGCCTCCACCAGCGAGCACAATACCATTGTCACCAACGGCATGAGCGAGCATAAGCGCGACAAAGCCAACGCCAACAGTGCACTATTGGTCAATGTAACACCGGAAGACTTTTATCGTGAGAGTCCGCTGGACGGTTTAGACTACCAAGAGAAATACGAAAAGATGGCCTTTGAAGTAGCGGGTGATTACCGCGCACCTGGCAACTTGGTGGGCGAATTCCTGCAAGGGAAAATCGCCAAGATGTACCGCAGCGTAAAGCCCTCCTATCCGCACGGACTTGTCTATTGCGACTTCGAGCGCTGCCTGCCCAAATATGTTGTCGATTCCCTGCGCGAAGCATAGCCCCTCTTCGGCAAGAAGATGCGTGGCTTTGACGATCCAGATGCCGTCATGACCGGCATTGAGACCCGTTCCTCCTCTCCCGTACGCATTTTGCGCAACGACGACCGCCAATGCGACATACCGGGCATCTATCCGATGGGCGAAGGGGCCGGCTATGCAGGCGGTATTATGAGCGCTGCCATCGACGGCCTCAAAACCGCCATGGGGATCTCCTCTTTTAATGATTTATAGAAGTATCTTTCCTTAAAAAATGCTGATACGATTTTGATAGAAAAATAGGACATTGCCTATTCCATTTTTCCTGTCTTTATTTCATTCTGCAAATAGGAAAACACATATCCTGGACTTTGGAAATACAGTCCCGTCTCCGGACGAATCAGCGCACGATAAGTAACTGAATCATATACAACTTCAAAAGCACGAGCAAACTCATAATCCTCACGCTCTATCAATAAGCGAATAAGATCGGCGGTCATCAATTCCACCATCCATTTAAATTCAGATTCCGTTATATTCATCAGCGTATTTTCTTCAAGTATTTAACAGCTCGTTCTGTACAAAATGCATATTGAAAGGTGATGCCCTTCATAAACTCCAATCTCCTCAACAATTCCGCAAGGTCAATATTTCCTTCTCTAAAATTACGGACTTGCACACCTACACGATCATTGGCGATCGGACCAAACACAACATCATAATGATGCATATAAGGAGGATTCTGATTCTCATCTCGGTGCTTAAAAATAAACTCCGCCCAATCTTTATCATATTTTTCAAATGCTTTAAAACGCAACGTTCCATCAGTTAAAAGACCTTCATCAAATTCAAAAGCATTCAAGACAGGAGTCCCTCCGAAAATGGACACTTTGGCATGAGCAACAACAAGAGCTTGTTCTTTGTCCAATGTCAAATAAAAAGCCTGACCGAAATCTTTATATTTATGGCATTTTGAGAGATCAACCTCATCTACATTGGTATATGAACCATGATATAAAATCATAATGAACCTCCCATTCTTTTACAATAAGCACTCACATCATCAACATTAGATGAAAAAGATTGAGTATGCAAATAGTCGTAATGCTTTTCACATAGATCCAAAGCATTGTATTGCTGCAAATAGTGCATGGCATCAGCATCTGTCATCTTATACCTTTTTGCAAATTCAGCAATTAAAGCTACAACATATTGAATCTTATCTTTGAGCATAATAATGATACTTGTATTTATTGAGGTTGCAAAAATACATAAAAAACTATTTTTTCAAGTCTGTTGATCCTAAAAAAGGAAAAGAGCCCTATCACTTTCCAAAATACGTCAGCAGCAGTACATCCTGCTCATCACGGATGAGTTCGTCAATGCGGGCCATATCTTTGCGAGAGACCATCACGCACCCTTGGCTATGCACAATGCGAAACGGGAAAATCTGGAACGAGGGCACCGTCTTATATGCGTGTAGCACGATGCAGCGTTTGCGCACATTGCTGTTGGTACTGTCTAAGCCATCCAAACGGTAGGCAAGTCCGTAGCTCCCGTAATAGCGTTCGGCAATACGGCAGCGTCCTAATGAGCTGAGATACGAACCGTTTTCGTTGCTAAACCGAACAGGGGCGAATTTGTCTTGAGCGCGTCCGCGACCATGAGCCACCAAACAGCTATACAGCAGCTTGTCATTTTGAAGATCCCACACGAACAAACGATTTGCTCCCGACGGAATGCTGTAATCCACCATAATGGCCATGCGCTGGTTGTACTGGTTTGCAGTCGCATATTGCCTGAGTTCTTGGGCTCGCGTACGCAGCGCCTCCAAATCAGGACGAGGCCGAAACAAAAAGCACACCAATATAATAAGCGTGGCTATAATCATAATCATAATGATAAGCATAACAAACTTAAAACTGACGCGCATCGGAATTATTGCTTAAGAATTGTTAAAAGTAAAAATACCATAATTGTACTAAATATCCAATACGTTCCACTTCAAACCTATTTTAAGTCCTAAAATGGGGCGTATAGTATAGGCGACCACCATATACGGAGACCAGGTGGAAGCGAAAGGAATCTCTGAAAATAAAGCCACGCGCAAAGAAAGTTTGCAATGGAATTGCCAATTCATTCCTGTTTCGACTTGAAAGGCACCCCAATCTCGGTTTTTCAATTCTTCATCCACCTGTTGCTGAAAGGTCGTGTTCTCAGGTTTTGAGCAGATCTGGAGTTGGGCTGATGCAACCTTTAGATTCAATATCCCAGCATGGCCATAGATGGAGAGTCTGGACCCAATATCATACTGGTAGCCCAAATTGATGGGAATGCTCCAAAATAACGCATTCATCTCATAGTACGGGTTTCGGTAATGATGGTTGCCTACCCGAATACCTGACGTAAGGGAAATATGCCCGTGTTCCGTGCGGAGGTCGCATCCCAATAAAAGCGCACTACCACCATTAAAGCAGAGAGATACGTCATTGTGATAGCGAGAAGGATAAAATGGCAAATAGCTTCCCGCAGAGATTTCCAAAGTCGGTGTTGCAAAATGTGTGGTGATGGAAGACTCAGACTGGCCGAAGCCAAGCATACATCCCAAAACCAAAAATAATGCTATTGTATAGTGTTTCATTTTTATGGGTTAAGTTAACGAGAAATCAATAATTTGTATGTTTCAGAATCGTTTGTTTTGGCCCCGAAAAAACCGAGGTGCTTTTTGTTATTAATTGAGTCGCAAAATACAATAATTTCAACAAGTTGCATATTCTTCAATATTTTTTTATTTTTGTTGCCGAACACATCGTCCGCGGGTCTCGTTTTGTCCGGCAGATGTCATTATTTTAATGTGTGACGGCCTCAGAAAGAGAAACTTGCTGTGCTTCAGTTACTAAAAACGTCATAAACATTACTATTCCCAAAATTAGCATTTTAGTATTCATACACTCAATTTTTAATTTCCAATGCGTAGAAATAGGTTTTTGGGGTCGAGCATTCTCCATAAGGAGGAGAGTCGAGCCAAACATAATCAGAATAACCGAATGAGAGGGTCCCCTTTATGTAACACTTTTCATTGGTATCCACACTATCTAATGCAGCTTCGTTAAATCTAACATAAACAGGAATCGAGTTGGGATTGGACTCCAAACTGTCTGTTATCATACAGATGTAATCCCGAGTCTCACCTATCGGATGGTGGGAATCTTTCAAATATCCACAAAGCATAACGACAGTTCCTGCCTCATTATAAAACGGATACTCTTCTATCCCATAAGGTACGAAATAGGCAAAATGCCAATATACATCCCAAACCGAATTGTATTCATTTTGGGACAAGATTGGACAGTAATTTCGAATACCGCATTCTTTTTTTTTGTTGCAAGCCGCACAGATTGTTAATGCAATACAACACAAAGCGATCATTCTCTTCATCACTTCCCTCCTTTCGTTTTAAGTTCATCAATTTGTCTTTGCAGATCAATGATGTACAGTGTCATCTCTTCAATCTTTTGCAGCAGTAGGGCATTCATTTCGCCAAGGTCCAAGCCTGACTGCTGAACTTCTTGTGCGGAAGGAACGTTAGGGAGATGTTTGTTTGTATTAAGGAAGGTGTTTAACTCGTCCAAATTCATCAGATCATACCCTTTGTCAAACACATAATCCGGCCAGCAGGGGCTCCCTTCAAGTGAGACACGAACCTCCTTTGCACAAATGTTTCCATCTACACTTAGCTTAGCCTGAGGGCTATTTGTCCCGACACCCACATTGCCATCGTTAGATAAGAATAATGCATAATTGAACCCTTCCCCAGTACAATTCCATGTCTTCCAAAAATTCAGTCCATAACCATCACTTTCACCATTCACATATTCTATGCCCCACACGCCATAAGGGCAGTTGTCGCTTGCTTCGTCTCCAAAAAGCATTGAGCCATTGGTGGAGCCGGAAGCCATTGTTGAGGTTCGAGTAATTAAAATGTTATTGTCCACGACATGAATTTTCTGTTTCGGATATTGAGTGTTGAAACCCACATAGCCATTCGTGTCTATAACTAATCCATTCCCGTTATTCAGTATGCTCAAATTCGCTTTCTCTAATTGCATCAAAGATACATTCTTTTGTAATTGCATGATTTGAAAGCCGTCTGTTGAGAGCGCACCAGTGACGGTATTGGTCATCCTAAAAAAATTAGGGAGTGGACGTGATCCAGATTGTTCTTCTGTTGAGTGCACATGCAGATTGCTCACAGGTGCATCTGTCCCTATCCCAAGATAGGCCTTTGAAGAAAGAAGTCCCATTCGGACAGTATTGTTTGTCCTAAATAATAGCGGAACATTGTTGATTGTACCAATAAAATTGCTGTTGGTAGCATTGGAGTTGCCATTCAGCAGCCATGACGATGTTTGAGCCATTACGCAAAAGACAGACAACATCATCATACTGAAAATAATAATAGTCTTTTTCATAATCATTTCATGTTTTGGCCCCGAAAAAACCGAGGTGCTTTTTGTTATTAATTGAGTCGAAAAAATACAATAATTTCAACAAGTTGCATGTACTTCAATATTTTTATTTTTTGTATTGGACAGCAAAAATAAAAATTATATTTTTGCGAGTCTGTTTATGTCCAAATTTATGTAGCTAACTTACACAGGTTGAAAGAATGAAGTAGATTCATCAACCACAACATTCACAAAACATAGCATTATGAACAAATTCATCTCAAATTTTATAGTAGTCGCCATCCTATTGTCGCTGGCTGCATGCACAGACCCCCTGGTTGACCCTGATCCCTCAACGGCCTTCCACCAGGAATGGCCCATGCCAATGAACCGCACGGGATATCTGGTAACGGGAATCTCTTACTACGCAAATGAGAACAACCATACCGAAGCCGTATTCAATTATGACGAAAGCAATCGATTGGTTAGTCGTGTCATTCATAATACCTTTGAAGACTACTATGGGGTGGAACATAGCATAATGATTGACTCTTTTTACTATCAAGGTGAACGACTTTACAAAATAACCACTGAAACCGATCCAAGCACTACAGCATGCCAGTATGACAAGTTGTTTTACTATGATAACGAAGGTCGTCTCATCAAAACCTCTTATAACAATAACGAGATCTGCTATGCCTACCACAACGGAGTGATGGACAGCATCTATGTTCCAAATGCGCCCATGCGCTATACGATTTTATATTACGATGAACGAGGCAACATAATCAGAACTCGGTCTCCTGAACCGATATCAGATGGCTGGGGCGAACCCACAGGAGAATATGAAATGAGAACAACCGAATATGGATACGATCATAATCCCCGGCCCAACTTCAATTTGGACAATGCCTTTGTATTCGAGCCCATCTTTGGAATGGGAACCACCTATCCCATATGTGTCAGAAACCTTTCCAAAAACAATATGATATACCACACTGACTCCGGAACAGCGAGCGAAATTTGGGAATACGAATACAACCCATTAGGATTACCCGAGACAATGCGCTATCAATTTGGACATTTATCTTCGGGCAACGAGCCGGCTTACCACTTCACCTATCGCCGCGCAGAATAAAGGAATACAACACGTTTTCATATACAAAACGATAGCAAGAATTTTGTATCTTTGCACCCTCAAACGCAGAAAATTCAACTATTTATGAATGAGTTTATTAGGGGTATAAAGAAGGGCTTCCCAATCTGCTTGGGATACATTCCTGTTTCCTTTACCTTCGGTTTGATCGCCGTGAAAATGGGGTTCAATCCGTTGCAGGCCACCCTTATCTCCCTGACCAACATGGCTTCCGCCGGCCAGTTTGCCGGCATTCGACTCATCGAAGGCGGCGCTCCCTACATCGAGCTCATCATCACCACTTTCGTCATCAACATCCGCTACATGCTGATGTCATTGTCTTTATCGCAGAAAGTCGCCTCTGACATTCCGTTCTACAAGCGCGCCATCATGGCCTTCTGCATAACGGATGAGGTCTTTGCCTTGGCCGCCTTGGAAAAGGGAGATGTGAAGTTCTCATTTTTCGGAGGTCTGATGGCCACGCCCATCATCGGTTGGACGTTAGGCACATTTTTAGGTGCGGTGGCCTCCAGCATGCTGTCGCCGGTACTCCAAGGTTGTTTTGGGGTGGCTTTGTACTGCATGTTCATCGCCATCATCATTCCGCCTGCCCGCACAGGGCGCAAAGTGGCTATTGCCATCATTGTCTCTGCTTTGTTTTCCTGCATTTTCAAATATGTGCCAGGCATCAACGTCATCTCTAAGAGTGGCGGCGGCGGTTGGGCCATCATCATCTCAGCTGTCATCGGAGCCGCCATCTGCGCATCCATCAAGGAAATCAAGAGAACGATCAAGAAGAGAAGGTTGGTTTTATTGAAAGGAGGTTCCCATGTGTAATATGCAGCATATTGCGATTGCCATGCTCATCATGGCGCTGACCACCTACCTCATCCGCGTGATTCCTATTGGCTTCGTACGTAAGAAGATGGAAAACGAATGGGTACAGGACTTCCTCTACTACATTCCGTTCTGCGTGCTTTCCGCCATGACCTTCCCCGATGTGCTCTACTCCACAACGCCCGCTGGTGCGACCTCCCCGCACTTTGCATCCGCTGCTATAGCCACCATGGTGGCTATCGTTTTGGCATGGAAAGACAAAGGCCTTGTGCGCGTGGCCCTTGTGTCTGTCGTCGCAGCTATTATCATTGAAATTATCTTACCTGTTATTTTTTAACCCCTATATGAATACCGTGACGCAACCCTAACCCTTCATTTTCACGAACGGCACGCACTGTTCACGACTCATATGACAAATTTTCTAAAACTCACAACATGTCTAGTAAAACACAACTTAAAGATCAAATCATCGCATACGCATTGCTGGTAGTAGGTAGTCTGTTGTTCGCTGTTGGCGATGTTATGTTTGTAAACCCTTATTTGATGGCACCTGGCGGCACCTACGGTCTTTCCAACGTGCTCAATACCGTATGGCCATGGAAGATCAGTTATTACGCCATCTGCATGGATATCCCATTACTGCTCATCGGTACTTGGATTTTAGGACCTCGCTTCGGCGTCAAGACCGTCATTTCCACCATCCTCATCTTCGCTTTCACCTGGGTACTTGAAACCCTTTGGGGCTACAATCCCGTCATCCACGAAGGCATTGTCAGCGCTGCAGATGCCGCCAACAACTTCGTGCAAATTCCGCACAGCGACCTATATTTCATCCCTGACTACTTCCTGAACACCCTTGTAGGCGGCGCCATCTACGGCGTAGCCATAGGCCTTATCTTCAAATCTGGCGCCACCTCCGGCGGCAGCGATATCATCTCTATGATTTTGCACAAATACACGAAGATTTCCCTCGGCACACTCGTGCTTATCGTCGATTCCTGCATCACCCTGACCACCCTCATCGCCTTCAAGCAAATCAGACTGCCCATCTACTCTATCCTTCTCATTGCCATTGAAAGTAAAGTTATCGACCTCATCGTAGATGGTATCAAATCTTACAAAACAGCCTTTATTGTTACGGATAAAATCGAAGAAGTACGCGATTTCATCATCAACGAAATGAAGCGCGGCGGCACCACTTTTGCCGGCACCGGACTCTATCAAGGGGCTGAGCGCAAGATGATTTATGTCACCCTCGACCGTACCGATCTCGTCAAACTCAAAGCCAATCTCCGTCGCTTAGACCCACAGGCCTTCGTCAACGTAATCGAAAGCTCAGAAATTATGGGACTGGGGTTCAAATCACTTCCTGAAGAATAGTCGTCAGACTTGCTTCTTTTTTCATTAAGTTTGCAACCTCAAAAATAAACATCTATGCAAGGCAAGGTCATTGTGGTTTCCGCCCCATCAGGCGCAGGTAAAACATCTATCGTTAGGCATCTTTTACAAGCCATTCCCGAACTGAAGTTCTCCATTTCCGCAACTACGCGCAGCAAACGTGATTACGAAATTGACGGCAAGGACTACTATTTCATCGCTCCATATGAGTTCAAAGCCAAACTCGCCAACCACGAGTTTTTGGAATGGCAAGAGGTCTATACCGACCAATTCTATGGTTCCCTCAAAAGCGAAGTGGAACGCATCTGGCGCAACGGCGACACCGTCATCTTCGATGTGGATGTCCTGGGCGGTCTCAACATCAAGAAATTCTACGGCGAACAGGCCCTGGCCGTTTTCATCGAACCGCCAACTATTGAAGAATTGGAAAAACGATTGAAGAACCGCGGCACGGAAACCCCAGAAACCTTGAAGAAACGACTGGACAAAGCCGAATACGAGATTTCGTTTTCCAATCAGTTCGATAAAATCATCCTCAACGATGTGCTGGCCACAGCACAAACCGAGATGATCAACTTAGTTAAAAACTTTCTTGCCCGATAATGGAAAACACCCTCAACTACCAGCAGGTTTGCGAAGAGGTATGCCGTCTGGCGCAGCAAGTCGGCATTTGGCTCTGCAGCGAACGACAACACCTCTCCTCCGTCAATATGGAGGTCAAAGGCGTTCACGATTATGTAACGCAGTTCGACAAGCAATCGGAAAAGACGATTGTCGGCCGTCTCAAGGAACTCGTTCCCGGCTGCGGCTTCATTGCCGAAGAAAAAACCGAAACCGTCCTGGCCGACCGCTTCAATTGGATTGTGGACCCTTTGGACGGAACAACCAATTTCATCCATGGCCTTCCCCCTACCGCTATCAGCATTGCGCTGCGCGAAAAGGAGGAAATCGTCATCGGCGTGGTGTACGAAATCTGGCGCAAGGAATGTTTCTACGCCTACAAGGGCGGTAAAGCATACATGAACGGCTACCCCATCCATGTCAGCGATTGTCCAAACTTGGATTCTTCCTTGTTAGCCACGGGATTTCCCTATTCCGATTTCTCCATTTTGAAACCCTTTATGCAATATCTGGAATGGTCCATGCAGCACACACACGGTTTGCGCCGTTTGGGATCTGCCGCCACGGACTTAATCTACACGGCCTGCGGCCGCTGCGACGGCTACTTCGAATACGGCATGAAACCCTATGATGTGGCTGCCGGCGCCTTCATCGCCCAACAAGCAGGAGCCCAAGTCACCGACTTCTCTGGCGGTGACAACTGGCTTTTTGGCGGCGAGATTGTGGTCTCCGGACCCGCCCTCTTCCCTGAATTCCTTCAATCTTTGCAACAGTTTCTTAAATAACACCTATGAGACACATTGCCATTATCGGGGCGGGCGCTTCAGGACTGTTTCTATCCAAGAAACTATCCGAACATGCCGACGTGCAAGTTTATGTTTTTGAAAAATGCAAGCATGTCGGCACCAAACTGCGCGCCTCCGGAGGTGGCAAAGCCAATATCTTCAACGAGCATCTTCGTCCCGACTGCTACAATCAGAGTCAGTGGATAGCACCTCTGCTGGAACAAGTAAGTGCCAGCCGGCTGCGCTCTGAATTTGATCGGATGGGACTCGCCCTCGTCACCGACGAGGAAGGACGAGTTTATCCCAGCACGCAATTTTCCCAAACGGTCGTCGATATTCTATCCACTGCCTATTGTCCTCAAGTGCATTTTGAAATGGAATACGAAGTGCGACAGTTGGTCCAGAAAAACGGGAAATGGCAAATCAACGACTATCCTATACGTTTCGACCATGTCGTCATCGCAACCGGCACGCCCGCCAATATGATTGCCAAAAATCGGAAGGGGTACAATGGCTTTTTAACAGACTTTAACTTAAAAACAAATCCCTTCCAACCCTCATTGGTAGGTTTCAAAATTGCATCCTATCCCAAGCAACTATCGGGGTGCCGAACCAAAGTCATTGCCAGCTTATACCAAGGAAACCGGCTTATTCACGAAGAAGCTGGCGAGGTCACCTTCAAAGACGATGGTATCTCGGGCATCGTCATCTTGAATCTTTCGGCATACTATCATCGTTTGGCATCCAAAGAGAACTGCTATCTGCAGTTAAACCTCATCTACCATCAGCCCGACTACAACATTGAGCAGCATCTCCAGCAATTTCACACGCTCAAAGGGTTATTGCATCCCAAGTTGAACGATTTGTACAACCAGCAACCCTTTGATGTTAAAAGATACAAATTAGCGATTTTGGACACTTACGAGATAGAATACGCCCAAGTGTGTCACGGTGGTATTGATCTCTGCGAAATCGACACACAATTCGCATTAAAACGCTTTCCTGGATTGTTTGTGACGGGCGAATTGCTGGATGTGGACGGTCTCTGTGGCGGATACAATCTCTATTTTGCCTTCGCCTCTGCCCTGGTCGTAGCCGAGCACCTACAGCATTAGTTTTCCAATTCGTATTTCTTCTTCAATCTACCAATCAGTGCATAGGCCAACGGCGTAGAGCCAACGGCCTCAATAAGCAATTTCACCACAATCTGAATGCCAATCATCGTAAAAATGTCGGCCATGGGGACCGTCCCGACAAAGGCAATACACACGAAGATCGTGGTATCCGCAATAAAGCCGAAAACAGAGGAGCCGATAGTGCGCACCCATAAGTGACGGCCTTGCGTTTTCTCCTTAATACGCGCCATCGTCCAAGCATTGATAAGTTCGCCGCACAAGAAAGCCAACAGCGAGGCAATCGTGATACGGGGCACGAAATTGAATACTGCGCGATAGGCTTCTGCCGTTGCCGTCGTAGCGACGGGATAGGGAAACAAAACGCCCAACCATGCAAAAAGCGTAAAGACCACCTCACACAAGAAAGTAAGCAGAATGACACGCTTGGCAGTTTGGAATCCCCAAATCTCTGTAAGCACGTCTCCCAGCATATAAGTGATGGGGAAAATAATCGTACCCGCATCAAAGAGGGTTATTCCGCCAATATTTATCAGTTTGACAGACATCACATTGGCTGTCAAATAGCAAGTAATAAGCAAACCTACGATTACAACAAGAGGAGGTAATGTTCGGTTTTTTGAAGGGTTTTCCGAGACCTTATTCATAGCATTAAATTTGAACGCGCAAAAATACCATTTTTAGCGATTGGGAAGTATAAAAAAATCGGCCTCCGAAGAGACCGATTCTTATTCAATTATCTTAATAAAGGTTAAATTATTCACCGTACGAAGAACCATCGAAACAATGCGTACAGAGGCGCTCTTTCGGCAAGCCAATAGCTTTGGCAATGGTTCCCAATTTGTTGAACTTCAATGTATCCACGCCAAGATGTTTGCGGATAACCTCCACCAAGTTGGCGTATTCTTTCGTAGTGTCGTCACTATATTTTTCCAAATTGCGAATTTCGCCGCCTTCCAATTCTGCAATGACACGGCGCGTAATCAATTCCATTTCCGTTTTGGAAGCAGAGAAATTCAGATAGTGGCAACCAAAATTCAGCGGCGGGCAGCTAATGCGGATGTGGACTTCCTTAGCACCGTAGCTGTAGAGCTTTTTCACATTATCGCGCAACTGCGTGCCCCGAACAATAGAGTCATCGCAGAAAACAATGCGCTGCCCCTTCATAATCTGCGTATTTGGCAGCAGCTTCATGCGGGCCACATGCTCACGCGTATCTTGGTCAACGGGCATAAAGCTACGAGACCATGTCGGCGTATATTTGATAATACCACGACGATACGGAATCTGTTTGCCCATCGCATAACCCAATGCCATGCCGATACCAGAGTCAGGAATGGCGGAGACGAAATCGGCTTCAATATCATCCTCTCGACCCATTTCATAACCGTATGCATAGCGCGTATTTTCCACATTGACGCCTTCATAATCAGCGGTTGGATAACCGTAATAGATCCAAAGAAAAGAGCAAACCTGCAACTTTGGATTCGGTGCCAACATCTGCTCATAACCCTCGGCAGTAACCTTCAGGATTTCGCCCGGACCCACAAAATGCTCAACCGAATAATCAAGGTTTGCAAAGCTGTGGCAATCAAAGCACAAAGCATGAGAGCCCTCTTTCTTGCCCACCACGATAGGCGTACGACCGTAATAATCGCGAGCCGCAATGATGCCATCATTCGTCAAGATGAGCATAGAGCAGGAACCCTTCACCTTACGAAAAACATTTTGAATGCCGTCCACAAAATCCTTGCCCTGCGTGATCATCAAAGCAATTAACTCCGTGGGGTTCGTTTTGCCCGAACTCAACTCGGTAAACTGCTGGTTCTTGGCCAAGCATTCAGCCTCCAACTCATCCAGATTGTTGATTTTGGCTACCGTCACGATGCCAAATCTTCCCAAGTGGGAATTCACCACGATAGGTTGCGCATCCGTATCACTGATAACACCAATGCCGACATTGCCTTTGAACTTCGACAGGTCGTCGCCAAATTTTGTTCTGAAATAAGAATTCTCTATGTTATGAATGGAACGGTGGAAAACATTGTTCTCTATGGTAACCATACCTGCACGCTTGGTTCCGAGATGGGAATGATAATCTATGCCATAAAAAAGGTCGGGATTACAAGGACCATTAGAAGCAACTCCAAAAAAACCACCCATAATTTGTTAAAATTTGATTGTTTGTTGAATGTGAAATTTGTTGTGAAATGAGGCGGCAAAAGTAAATTTTTTGATGTTTTTTTGAGCAATCTTTTCAAACAAGTTATCACCAATTTATCAACAATACGATGACCTAAATGCACCTGAAAAAAAATATTATCTTTGCATCCTCAAAATAAAATCAAAATAAAATGAACATGTTCCAGAAAATCAAAGAGAAAAAACAGCAGTTAATCCGTTTCCTATTCGGTTCGTTCACGGCTACCGCGCTGATGTTCACCTTCCAGGCCTGCTATGGCATGCCGCCGCAAAATGATTTAGATGCGACCATTCAAGGCACCGTCAAGTCGGCCGAAACCGGCGAGCCCATCCAAGGCATCACCGTCTGTGGAACCCGCAATGACCTATTCGTACAAACGGGTGCCAATGGGAACTTTCAGCTGCCCGTTCATTTTGGAAGCGACCAATACCTCATTCATATTAAAGATGAAGACGGAACAGAAAACGGCTCCTATCAAGATTTGGACACCCTGTTAGATGCTTCTGTTTTGACGGATGGAGTCACCATCCTGTTAGAAAAACGCTATGACAATCAATAAGCAAAATCGATTCAAGCGATTTCTTTTCCGCATTTTCCGTAAAAACGAAACGGAAATTCACGAGCTCAACTACCTGTTTTGGGAGTGCACCTGGCGCTGCAATCTGTCGTGTCGTCATTGCGGCAGCGACTGCAAATCGGAAGCCTGCGTACCCGACATGCCGTTTGCGGATTTCCTGAAAGCCATCGAGCCCTTAGAAACACGATACAAGAAGAACAACACCATCATTGCCATCACGGGTGGGGAACCGCTTTTGCGCAGCGACCTCGCTGACTGTGGGCGGACATTGCGAGAACACGGCTTTCACTGGGGCATCGTCACCAACGGCATGCTCTATGATGAGGCACGGCATCAGGAACTCGTGGCCGCCGGCATGAGCTCCGTCACCGTCAGTCTGGACGGCTTGGAAGAGACGCACAATTGGCTGCGCGGCCATCCGCAAAGCTATCAGCGAGCACTGAAGGCCCTCCAACTCATCGCGCGCACCCCGACTTTGAACTACGACGTCGTGACCTGCGTGCACCAACGCAACATAGATGAGCTTCCGCAACTGAAGGAGACACTCATCGCCAACGGCATCCGACACTGGCGGCTCTTCACCATCGCGCCTATCGGACGGGCAACCGACAACAAAGGACTCCAACTCTCACGCCAGCAATTGGAGAAAATGTTCCAATTCATTGCCGAAACGCGCCACGAAGGACGCATCGACATTAAATTCAGCTGCGAAGCTTACACTGGAAAATACGAGGAAAGCATCCGCGACAGCTACTTCTTCTGCCGCGCCGGCATCAACATCGGCAGCGTGCTCATCAATGGCGACATCTGCGCCTGTCCCAATGTGGACCGATCCTTCGTGCAAGGCAACATCTACCAAGACAAGCTGATGGATGTCTGGGACAACAAGTTCTCCGTCATGCGCGACCGCCGTTGGATGCGATGCGGACCATGTGCCAAATGCAAAGACTTCAAACAATGCATGGGCGGCGCCATGCATCTACGCCCTAAAATGAATGAAAATATACGACGCTGCTACAAGTATTAATTTTTTTGTATTTTTGCCGCGTTTTATTGACATTTATTACTAACCTTAAAATTTACAAAACAATGAAAAAAGTATTATGTATCGCTGCAGCTACTTTGATGATTGCTGCTCTTTCCACTTCTTGCAACAAGAAATGCGAATGCAAAACTTATGCTGCTGGTGTTGTAGTAACAACAACCACTATGGAAATAGAAAAAGGTAAAAAATGTGATGATTACTCAACTTATTCTGAAGAATTAGAAACAGGTATTCAATGTAAACCGACTATGTAATCATACATTTTCCGAGATTTACAGAGCCCCTCATTGCAGGGGCTTTTTTTATGGGTTAAAATATCGTAATGCGGTGCAAAAGTCTCGTTGCAAAACGGTCCTTCTATCGCTAAAGTTTATTATCTTTGCGCCCTCAAAAACAAAGACGCTATGACCATCAACATCATCACTTTAGGATGCTCCAAAAACATCGTCGATTCGGAAGTTATCGCCGCCCAACTCCAGAAAAAAGGGCACCGCATATTTTTCGAAGGCACGATGAACAGCGACATCGTCATCCTGAACACTTGCAGTTTCATTGGAGATGCCCGCGAAGAGTCCGTCAATGAAATTTTTGCTCAGATAGAGCGCAAGATGCGCCGTCAAGTCAAGAAGATCTATGTAGTGGGTTGCTTGGCCGAACGGTGCAAAGCCGATTTGGTGAACGAATTGCCTGAAGTGGATGGATTTTTCACCTTTGCGGAATTGTCGAAGTTGGTTGAAGACCCGAGCTTCAACCTGCTGGGGACCTCCGAGCGATTGGTATCCACGCCAGCGCACTACGCCTACCTCAAGATTTCAGAGGGCTGCGACCACCAATGTTCCTACTGCGCCATCCCGCTCATCCGAGGCAAGCAGATCTCCAAGCCCATCCCGCTCCTTGTTGAGGAGGCGAAAAAGCTGGCCGACCAAGGCACCAAGGAGGTGATGCTCATCGCGCAAGATCTCACCTACTATGGCATCGACCTAACCGGCAAGCACGAATTGGCCCAGCTGATGGAAGCCCTTGCCCAAGTGAAAGGGCTCGAATGGATACGCCTGCACTACGCCTACCCGCTCAACTTCCCCTACGAAATCCTGGATGTGATGAACGCATATCCGCAATATTGCCGGTACCTGGACATACCCATCCAGCACATCAGCGACGACATCCTCACGAGCATGCGTCGCGGCGGACGTTCCCAATACACCTACGACTTAGTGGACCGCATTCGCGAAACCGTCCCCGGCATCGCCCTACGCACAACTTTGATTTCCGGTTATCCAACGGAAACCCACGAGCAGCACAAAGAATTAGTGGCATTCGTGAAACATGCCCGCTTTGAGCGCCTCGGCGTCTTCGCCTACTCCCAAGAAGACGACACCCCCGCCTACGACCTGGGCGACCCGATTCGCAAGAATGTGAAGACCAAGCGGGTGAACGAAATCATGCAACTGCAAGAGCAAATCTCTTTGGAAAACAACGAATCCAAAGTGGGCACTACCATGAAAGTCATTATTGACGCAGAAGAGGCAGACTGCTATGTGGGCCGCACCGAGTTCGACTCCCCAGATGTCGATAACAGCGTCCTCATCAGCAAAGAGAAAGCCTTGACTATCGGCGAATTTTACAACATCAAAATCACAGAGGCAGCCGAATACGACCTTTACGGTGAATTAGCATAAAAATCAAAATACAACAATGAATCTAGTACAACTTTTCAAGAACATTCGTCCTTTTGTAAAGCCATACAAATGGTTAGTAATCATCACCTTGATTCTCACCTTGATAGGGTCCTTGATGGCACAAGTCAACGCCATCGTGCTAGATCGCACGGTGGATGCCATCAACGCGCTCATCCAAACGCCCCACTTCGCTTGGAGCAAGGCTGTCAAAATTCTGACGATTATCTCCATTGTCCTCTTAGGCAAAGAAATTCTATCCGCACTCATCACCTTCGCACAGAACTTTTTCGGAGAGCGCATGCGCATCTTCGTCTCTAAAGATCTGGCCCAGTCTGTGATTGAAAAAGTGCTGACCTTCAGAATGGCATTCTTCTCCCGCAGTGAGAATGACACCGGCAAATTGCAAACCCGTATCGACCAAGGTGTCAGCAGCTTGTCACGCACCGTACAAAACTTCTTCATCGACTTGCTGCCGCTATTTTCCAGTGCACTCCTTGCATTGATTTTGATGTTCATGGCCAATGTCTATGTTGGCTTGGTAGCCCTATTCATCGTGCCTGTCTATTTCTTCATCACCTACCGACAAGCGAAAAGATTGAAGGGATGGCGCCGCGACATGCGAAACTACCGTGAAGTTAAAAGCCACGGCATCATGAACATCATCGAGTCCATCAACGTCATCAAATCCTTCAACCGCGAACGCATTGAAGGCGACAAGCAGTTGGAGATTCAAAACCAAGTGACGGACAACCAGATGAAGACCCGCAAGGTCAGCTTCTACTACAATGGCGTAAAGAGTTTCGTCAAGCAAGTCGGCACCGTATTGGTCATCATCCTCACCGCCTACCTCGTGCTCATCGACTACCCTGGCATGTCCATCGGTAAAATCATGTACCACGTCATGCTCTTCAGCAATGTGGTGGCGCCCATCACCCAGCTGCAACGCATCTTCGACGATATGAACGACGCCCTCATCTATGCCGAAGGTTTCTTCAGCATCCTCAACTCCGACAGCGAAGTTGAGCCCAGTGGCGAGTACAAATCCGACAAAGTCATCGGAAACTTCAAAATCTCCGGTGTGGATTTCACCTATCCTAATGGCAAAAAGGCATTGCACGACATCAACATGGACATCGAAAGCGGCAAGATTACCGCCTTCGTAGGTCTCTCTGGCGCGGGCAAGAGCACCATCGTCAACCTGTTGGATAAATTTTACGAACCCGACTGCGGCGACATCACGCTGGACGGCATCAGCCTAAAAGATTACGACACGCAGTTCCTCCGCGACAACATCGGCCTCGTATTGCAAAAGAACCACATCTTCGACGGTTCTATCGAAGAAAACATCCTCTACGGCAATCCTAAAGCCACGCACGAAGATGTAGTGGAAGCTGCTAAAAAAGCATACATCTACGACCAAATCATGGAACTGCCCAAGCAGTTTGAAAGCAAGGCAGACCAACTGTCCGGCGGTCAGCAACAGCGCATCGCCATCGCCCGCATGTTCCTCAAGAACCCGCCCATCATCTTCTTGGACGAGCCTACTGCCAGCTTGGACGCCATCGCCACTGAGCAAATCAAGAACAGTATTGACGCCATCAAGCAAAACCGTACTGTCATCATCATCTCCCACAGCATTTCTCAAATCATCGATGCGGATGTCATCTACGCGCTCAAAGACGGACATGTGGAACAATCTGGCGACCCGGATGAAATCTACAAGAAGGGGGGCATCTACAAAGAAATCATTGACGCTTCGGCCCGCAGTTTGAACATTGAAAAAATCGCCCGCACCATTGACGATGGCGACGACGACTAAATTATAGTTATGAAAGGTAGAGAAGGCAAACCGCATATCGGCATTTTCGGACGACGCAACAACGGCAAAAGCTCCCTCATCAATGCCATCACTGGACAAGAAACCGCCATTGTGGATTCCTTGGCCGGCACCACTACCGATCCTGTAAAAAAATCCATTGAGATTTTCGGCATCGGACCCGCCGTCATCATCGACACTGCCGGCATTGACGATGAGGGTGCCATTGGACAAAAGAGAATCCAAAAGTCCTTAGACATCCTCAAAAGCATCGATTTCGCCCTGCTCGTCATCACCAACAATGAACAAGGCGAACCAGAGCAGATGCTCATAGACAAATTCCAAAAATTCGAAATTCCCTACCTTATCATCAATAACAAAGCCGACTTAGTTCCGGCTTCTGCCACGCCGGCTCAATCGTCGGTTATCAATGTCAGCGCCAAGACAGGGGCAGGCATCTCGGACATGTTAGAGACACTGGTGCGCAAGATGCCGCCTTCCTCCTACGTTTCACATTCGCTGCTTGGAGACATCATCGGCGAGGGCGACACTGTGGTGCTCGTCACACCCATCGACAACGAAGCCCCTGAAGGAAGGCTCATCCTGCCGCAAGTGCAGATGATTCGCGACATATTGGACAATGACGCCATAGCTATTGTCCTGAAAGAAGATAAAGTGGCCGACTGGCTCCAACACAATCCGGTCCCAAGGCTTGTTGTCACCGACAGTCAAATGTTCGGTCGCGTCTCGAAAGATGTACCCGAAAACATCCCACTAACAGGATTCAGCATCGTGCTAGCCCACCACAAAGGCGATTTTGATCATTACATAGAAGGCACCCCTTGCTTGGACAAACTGCAAGATGGCGACCGCATCCTCATGTTAGAGTCATGCACGCATCTCACCTCCTGCGAAGACATCGGACGGGGCAAGCTGCCGCGCTGGATTCAAAAGCACACGGGCAAGCAGCTCCATTTCGACTTTGTCAATGGCTTAGACGAACTGCCCGACATCGAGCAATACGCCATGGTTATCCAATGTGGCGGTTGTATGATTACGAGGAAACAAATTCTGAACAGATTGAAACCCGCCATAGACCACCATATTCCTGTTTCCAATTACGGAATGGTCATCGCCTATTTGAATGGGATTTTTGAAAGAGCCATCAAGCCCTTCCTCTCTAATCCCTAAAAGTCTGTTCCAATGGAGAAGAGGAACATGCCCTTTTTATTGGCAATTTTGAAATCCTCAACGCCCCACGCATAATCGAAGCGGAAGAAATACCCTAACAAAGAGCAACGCAGTCCCACGCCGAAACCGCCGACAAAGGGATCCACTTGGCGTTTCACCATAACTGTAATCGGGCCAGAATAGACATAACGTGTATAGAGGCAGTTCTCTTCCGAATACGGAGTCAGGCCCGTCCATGCCGTACCAAAATCACCAAACAGATTCAATTGCAGGGAATTGAAAAATTCAACAGGCAACTTATGGCCAGCCAGCAACTGCATAAAAGGAACGCGCAACTCGCCACTCAGCAATGCAAAAGAGGTACCATTGCGAATATTCTGCTTGAAGCCACGCATATTGGTGGCCAAAGTCTGGTAAGCATAATTTTTACTTTGATCCACCCAAATGCCGTTATTGAATCTTGCATTTATCCAGTTGTCCACACCGCCCATATAATAAACTAAGCGGGCAGAGCCAATATTGGTAGAAGCCGCGGCGCGAACCGCAAAAGTCATATTCTTATAGAGTTTAAACGAGCGACGGGCGTCCAAACCCACCACCAAGAGATTCTTCGTGTCGCGTTCGGCACGCTGCTCATATTCGGCAAACAGCTTCACCTTCGCACCGCGCCACAAGTTGGTATAGAGTTCTTTGGAAGAATCAAACACATACTCCAACTTCACGCCACCCCAAAAATGATGTTCATCGGCCATCTGTAAAGTATAATCACTCAATGCGCGAACCACACGGGTCTCGTAACGGCCATTCAATGTCAATCGCAAACTGGAAGTTTTATCAAACGGGAACTTCAAAATATAAAACACATTGTTGGCAGTCTGCGTATAGGTCTGATTGTAATTAGAGGAAGTTATCGCTTGACGGTACAATACGATTTGTCGATCCAAACGACGAGCCAAATTCTCATAACTGAACATGAATTCATTGCTGTTCAAATCAAAAGACAACCGAAATCCGCCCGTAATTCTATAATCTTCAAAGACATCGTGTATCCCCAGCATAAACAAAGCATTGAAACCCGTATTCAAATAAATAGGATTAGTGCCCCCCTCAAATTGTTGGTAGGACGTATTGAGAAAACTAAAGTCGGCCTGCGTCACCACCTTATTTATTGTATATTGTACTCGATAACCCGTGCCCACTGGAATCTCAAACTCCATATCTCCAAGCGACTTCTCAGCAGAAGCACCCGTACTGCCAAAGGATGTTTCCTCCCGGTCGTATACCATTACAAAACCATGCTGAACCGGCTTTTGTATGCGCGGCAATGTATCTTGCACATTTCGCGCACTATCCGTTTCCAGCTTGCCTTGATGAATTTTATTATGAAAGATAGACGGAGACACGGCAGACGACACCTGTAAATCCAACGGCGTGAAATAGATGCGTTTCACCTTATCTTTCAGCATAATATCGGCCACCGTATTGGAATAGGGGTCGTATGCTTGATCCAAAATACTGCAAGCCCTATCGGTCAGCGGACGCGTTTTGGCGTAATAAGCATAGTGTATTGCCGTATCAATACGGCTTATGGTGCTGTCAAATTTCGCATCATAACGATTGATGAGTCCATCTTTATCACTCAAAAAGACAATCTTTTGTTTTCCAACACGCTGGGCATCCACGTCATGAGCCACCGGCGTGTTCGTTACGCGCAGCAAAGCCGTATCATTTTTGGCATACTGATATAGAAACAAATCGTATGCGCTCTGGGGTTCCGCCTCCATAAAATCATCCTTCAGCAAGATAGAATCTTTGGGTCGGTTAGACGAAAATACAATCTGCTTCTGATTGTCCAAGAATATAGGGGCATAATCATCGTAAAAGTCGTTGGTGAGATTCTGGAAAGATCGCGACAAGAAACTATATAAGTAAATATCTGACTGTCCATTACGGAATCCGGAGAACAGCATCATCTTTCCGTCATCAGAATAGCACCACGAGGTAATCTTTTCCACATCCACCAGAAATTTCTTGCCCCACTTCCGCTTATCCACATTGTAGGGTAGATAATAGCAATGGCCCTTAGATTCTATCGTGATGCCAAGCATATTATCTTGCGGATGCCAAGCCAGCAGCGGATAGGAAAAATCGGGCATATCTTCCACCTTCTGGTAACGTTTCCAAATACACTGCGGACGATTCTGCTTGGGCGTCTTCAACCATACGCGCACCTGTCCCAACTCATTCGTAACATAGGCATAACTATCGGCCTCGGGCGAGAGACAGATCTGGTTGTAATCGCGCTTCTTATTCGGTCGTTTCAGCAGGCCATCCCCATCCGGCATGGAACGGCTCTCATCGGGATGATACATCACATAATAATATTTGTACCAATTCACCAGCATCATACGGAAAGGCACGCCCGTCGCATAGTAAAAACCCTTTTCAATCGTTTTAGATGAGCGAGTGCTGTAGAGCACTTTTGCTATTATGCTCTCGCCGTAGTTGTCAACCACATACTTCCACAACGAATGGCCGGCATAAGTAGCATCTAAAGAAGACAGTTCGTCGATGTCGGCATATCGGCCAGTGAGGATGCCATCCTTGACATGGGCGTCCACCTCGCTGTTCCAATTTTCACCATAATACGATGACAATCCGCTGTAAAACCAATTGGGAACATTCATCAAATAATCAGAAGAAATATTCGAACCAACCGACGCGCCCTCTGAACCCCAAAGAGCAAAAACATTAATGACACCACCGCGAATCATACGGTCCAAATGCATGCGATTGCCATCAAAATAGATATAGACCTTCGTCCCATAGATATTCGTCACCCCGCCCTGATTATAAAAATCCTCATCATCATAGGCAAAGTTAGATTCTCGGAAATCGGCTTGTGTATTATAAACCACAAACTGCAACTTTTTATTTGTGGTATAGTTAAGTAGTTTTTCCACCTCTTGCAGATATTCTGGAATCTTATAGAAAACATATTGCGCCAGACTTTTGGATGTCGGATAATAATAAACATCATATTGGTCGGCACGCATATACTGCCAATTGAAATTCTGGTGCTGTACGCGATTTTTGCCGAAGCTCAATTGGGAACCATTATAGAACTGTGCGCAGACAGGTTCTGCGACAAGCAGGAGCAATAGACTCAGCAGCAATACAATATGAGAAATTCTTCGATACAAAACGCCTGATAAAAAGAGTGGCAAACATACTAAAAAAACGCAAAGACGCAAAAATTTTGAGATAAAACATTAAAACAATTACGATAATGGCCCACTGGCACTTTCTCGCATTCACCCAATAGCTCCTATTTAATCTGTCCTAAAGCATCATAATTAGAGGCATTATGGTGTGTTCACCATCCGGGAGAAAGAAACAAAAAATAAATTTTTAATAGTAGTGATTTTACAACAAAAAAATTGTACTTTTGCCGCCCCAAAAAATAACCAATTAAAAATTAAAAATTTATGGCAACAAGAATCAGATTACAAAGAAGAGGTAAGAAGAATCAACCTTTTTACCATGTTGTAATTGCGGATGGTCGTGCACCACGTGACGGACGTTTTATCGAAGATCTTG
>JAKSMD010000010.1 GCA_024400815.1 Bacteroidales bacterium
TACCATTGCTGTAGTGCGTAGTTTTAAGGTCTTCCTTCATCCAGCATTGCGTACCAATTTGGACTGTATTGTAGGTGTTTCCATCATAGTCTGTCACAGTTGGGATATTCGGACAAGGCTGTGCATCGGTAGCTTGAGGATTAGGTTCTTCCGCATTGCCATCGTAGATACAACGGACGGCCATAGCCACTTCACGGCCTCTGCTTACGTCTCTAAATTCTGGAGATCCAATATACAAGTTGTAATCTCGTTGTTGAGAAGACCAATAGTGCGCAACGTTGTAATTTGCGTACAAGACACCTTCGGCGGAATTATTCCAAACCATACCCGTATTTATAGCAGAGAAGCCAGTAAGATTGGCGGTACTTGCTGAAGCGCCAGGACCACAGGGAGCTTCATTCACAGTATTGGGCCCCCAACCCGTAGGGTCAGATAAAGCAGCAGCGATATTGTCTTCATCATCATCACAGCGATACTCCGGTTGTGATTTCACAAAGTTCTTCAGCGTGGACCATTCGGCATTGCTCGGCACATGCCAGCCCGTAGGACAAACACCCTTGACATTGCTGTTACTATTGTATGTTTCTCCATGCATCAATGCCGTAAAGTTGTACAAAGTGCCTTGAGAATATGCAACATTCATACCAGCCATAGGATAGCAATATTTAATGGAATTACTGTAATGGAAACCTTCACCAGTCAAAGGACTTTGGGTAATAGCAGTACCATTGCTATAGTGCGTAGTTTTAAGGTCTTCCTTCATCCAGCATTGCGTACCGATTCTTGCAACATTGTATGTGTTGCCGTCATAGTCGGTGACGTTTTGAGGACAAATCACAAAATCAACTTTTTTACTATAATAAGGCGTTGTGGAATTTTTGAAATAGGAACGGATATAATAAACCACACCTGGTTGCAAACCAGAGAGATCAGCATTAATATACCTGCCATTCTCCACAGTACCTCCAACAACGGAACAGTTGGCGCCACCTATTAATGGATTGTCATTTGAAGAACTATAGACAAAACCTACTTCATAAGTACCATGAGCCGGTGTTACTACTTCATGAAGGGAACTGGTGCAATGAGCCGTAGTATTGGAAGTTCTGGTAGGAGTAATGTTGTCAATGTTCATGAATATTACTTTTTCAGGATACACAATATCTTGAACGCATCTGAGTGCGAAAGCGTAAGCATTAGACCAAGCGCCCAAAGAATGACTACCATGATTTGTAAGATTGTCCGTTGCGGAATTTGCAGCAGAATGCGTAGTATAATAATAGACATCCGGTCGGTCTTCAGCTTGCGCATTCCACCAACGATTTGCGGACAGGAAATAGGGTTGACTATAAGTTCCGCCCCAATAGAAGCCAAGTCTATATGAAATTCCGGGTGGATCTTGATGAACACCATTAGCATCGATATAACCCGTAAATGGCAGCGGAAGGAAGTGTTGATTCGAGCTATTGGTACCATCCATCAACGTCAGGGTGTCCAATTCAGCATTTGTAGGAATATGCCAGCCGCGAGGACAGATACCCTGTGTGTAGCCCAAAGTCGTCGTCATGTTAGGAGAATAGGAGTCATAGTCGCCATAGTTAGGATTTCCATAACCATAAACAGCACGTACATTGTACAAGTATGCAAAATCAACAGGATTGTAATAATATCTTTGAGCATCGGAAGCTGTAGAAGTATTGGCGTGCGGTATAGCTACACGATTATCACCTAACAAGCCATTGTCATAGTGGGTTGCCTTGAGTTGTGCGGTCATCCAGCATCTGGAACCATATTGAGCCGTAGAATAGGTGTTGTTATCTTGGTCGGTCAACGTTTGGCCGCAATTGATAGCCGTTCTGACGGGTTTAACTTCGCCATAAGTAATACCTGCAAATGTGCGAACATAGCCGCGCATATAATAGATAGTATTTGCCGTAAGGCCTGTTACATTAGCAAAAGCATATACACCATCACCGGAAAGCTGAACGCGAACATTAGCCGCATTGTTCAAAGTAGGTGCTGTAGAAGCTGTTCTGCTATATACCACACCGGCTTCTTGAATAGGCGCACCATGGGAGTTAACACTCATTACACCCATTTTAATGCTGTTATTTGATACACACTCACCGTAATTAGCAGCAGCGTATGCATCGAAAGTTCTCACCTCTGGCGCTGTCACTGGTGCAACATAACGGACTTCACCATAAACCGTATCGGTAGGACTGATAGCAAAAACACAATAATACACAGTTAAGCCGTAAGAAACAGCCATTGGCGATGTATGGAAAGCATTAACCCGTCCACCATGGTGAATCACTTGGCTATTGGAGAAGGTGGGAGTTTCATATCTACTTACAAGGAATCCCTTGCTCGTAAGTTCTGGATTACCACGGTCAATTACTTCACCATAGAAAGTATAGTTGCCTTCTTCAGAGATTTCGTAATCTCCTGTTTGAACTTCTGGAGCATGGAAGCCAACCCATTCTACATAGTTGTTGGCTTCTACCCAAGTACCAAATGAGAAGATTTTAGCTTTGGCTCTACATTTAGCACCTGCCGGGTAAATAATGTGAATACCGTATGCGGTTTGTGGGTTGAGACCTGTTTCGTCAGGATCCAAAGCGGCGTTATAATCGGAAATCTCAGAATCATTGACTGTAAAGGTATTCCACGGAGTCCAAGAACCATTTTGATAGATTTCCACATCAAATGCATAGTGAGCAATAGGGGCATGATCCGGATTCGTAACATTAGCATAGCAAGTAATGGTTGTCTCACCAAAGTTCGTAGTGTTCTGCGAAGTGGAAACTTGAGGTACAGAACCTGTTGTGAAGCTATATACTTGGCCATATTGCGTACCATTCTCATTGGTGGCGTATGCGCAATAATAGTAAGTCTTGTTAGGAAGCAGATTGGTCAAATGTGCAGTAAACCAAACAGCATCGTTGTTGGAATGAACCACTTTAGAATCTGCTGTAGTAGGTTCATGATTAACCCAAGAATAGCAAACACCTTTTTCAGTGATAGGAGAACCACCGTTGGTATAAACTTCACCGACAACGGTAGCAGCAGCTGCACTTATTGATTGGTCTTCAAGCGTTGCAACTGAAGGAGGGGTAGCGCCCTTGATACAACGCAGGGATTGATAGGAGGATGTTTCAACTCTATTAATACCACCAGCATTGTATTCAAATTTATACGACTCTGATGGATTTATTGTCATAAACACACTCTTCATACCATAACCTTCATTACCTTGGCCAGGAACATAAACACCAGCAGGGAACACGTTGAAACCAGCTGCGTTATTGGATGCCATGTCTGAACCGGCAACGCAATTCGGGTTATCACTGCTTTGCCAACCAGTTGCAGAAACCAATGCCTTCACGAAACTATCCGGGTTGCCGTCACAACTGAACGCGCTTTCCGTTCTCATATAATTGAACATTGTATTAAACTCACCAGCAGAAGGAATATGCCAACCGGTCGGACAAGCACCTTGGATGTGGGTGCCACTTGAAGCGCCATGCATTGCAGCATTGAAAGAATAGAGAAGGCCATAATCATTGTTAACATATCTGTCAGGAATAGCCGTTTGACTGATATTGCCATTATTTTCAGGATAAACCGTAGAACGCAAGTTCTGAGCCATCCAACATTGGCTGCCCAATTGAACCGTCGGATAAACATTGCCATTAGCATCCGTAACGGTAGGAGCATCCGGACAACTCATAGCGAAGGAGGTAGTGGTGAAACTCATTTCATCGCTATAATAGATACCGGCGATAGTAGTCGTATATGCACGAATGTAATAGGTTGTATTCGGTTGAATTTCGCTTCTGTCAATAATATCAGTAGCCGTTCTGTTTTGCAAAGTTCCCGTAAACATATAATTCGTTGCAGAAGGATTGTGAGAAGTAGAGCAATAGAAACCGATTTCATTTGGCGTTGAATAATTGTAATTTGCTTCAACGGTGATGTTCTTGGTTTTGAAACTACTATTTGCATTGGTCAAATTGATGATTTCAACTTCAGACAAGTGGCCTCTTGACAATTCATCATCTTGCAAACAGCGAACGCCAAAGTATTTGTTTCCTTCTGTTGCCATACTAAGATTTGGTGAACTACAGTAAACATACATGTCGCCGAATTCGGCTGTACAATACCACAATTCAGCATAACTAGAAGTGTTTTGATAGAGTGAAAATCCTGAAGCATTGTTCGTACTTTGATTATTACCTGGGGTATTATTAGTACTTGATGAAGACCAGCCAGAAGTGGCGGCAATAGGTTTAGCGGTAGAACCATAGGTTGCTTGAACATAATCTTTAAATGTTTGGAATTCAGCTCGGGTAGGAACATGCCATCCCAAAGGACAAACACCTCTTACTGCAGCAGATGGAGCATTGTCATCTACCGTTTGGTTGACCGCAGCATACCAGTTGTAGCCAAAGCCCGCATTTTCCACTGAGCCATATTCAAGATTATCCGTATAATAAGGTGTTGAAAATTTATTAGAATGAGAAGCTGTATAAGGAATAGGAGTGTGATCAGCGTAACGTGTTGTACGCATATTTTCCTTCAACCAACACTGCGTGCCAATCATTACAGTATTGTAGGTGTTGCCATCAATATCGGTTACAGAAGGCACCATAGAACATGGAGCGCCATCACCCGGCGTTACAAACGCGAACGGTTCGCTATAAACCGTATCCACCTGATTGACTGCGTATGCTCTTGCATACACCGTAGTATTTGAAGAGGATGGGATATAATAACCTAAGAAATGAATAGGAACCGTTACATTATTACCTGTATATGAAGGATAATAATTAGCGGAAGTATAGGTTACATCTGGCGTGTCTCCAAAAACAAAGCCATAACCTGTAACTGTAGTGCCACCATCATCGGTAATGACGGCACCAAATGTCATCGCAACCAGATCTCCAATAAAAGGAGTAGGTGTAAGATCAATTGCAGAAGAATCTATTTCAACAACAGGAGCTTGAACCGTAAGTTCTTCACCAGCCATATTATCACGCAAACAACGAACACCACATTTCATTGAAGACGAATAAGATCCAAAAATTCCCGCGCTATTATAAACGGGACCCCACTGATACTGATCGCTGGTATATAAAAATCCAGCTGCATTAGGCAAATCGGTGTAATCCATATTAGGAACAATCGAAAAACCAGTACTGTTATTGTTATTTAAATCTGCACCAGGGGTATATTCTCTTGGACCGTCAGAATAACTGCCCGTAGTATGCCAATATAAATTAGCTGCCAAACTATTGGCCACATAGTAGGATGTTAATTTGGTACTAACATAACTTTCTAATTCTACATATTCCTGTCTCTTCGGCACGTGCCAACCGGAAGGACAAATACCTTGCGTTCTAGTGGTTGTAGATTGAGCGTTGGTTTGAGCCATAACATCATCAAAACTATAGAGATAGCCAGCCACAGACACGCCCAAGGACGGAATTTCGAGGGCACTTTGGGGAATAGCATGGCCATTAGGCCAATGCGTCGTTCTAAGGTTTTCACGCGTCCAACATTGGTTGCCAATACGGACAGTGGAATAGCTATTACCATCCACTTCCGTTACAATCGGTGTGTTCGGACAAGGAGAACCGTCTTTCGGCTTTTGCATCTCTTTGTTCAACTGGTCAATGCTGTCTTTCAAATGCTCGATTTGGTCATTCAAGTCACTCATTTGCTGCATCATTTCATTATGCAGTGTTTGATAAAGCGTATTCAAATCGCAGAAGTTGACGGCCTGTTCGCAATTGTTGGTACCTTCTAATACGAAGTTGCCTTCTTCCGTAATATTGTTGAGCACAGAAGGAACTTCAACCGTACCCTCAAATGTATTGTTGCCTGTGAATTCCTTATTGCCGTTTACAACTTCGTTGCCATTCAACGTAACATAATTGCCACCATTAACATCATTCAATTGGTCAACGGTAACATAGTTGCTCATATCTGGCTTGTTTTGGATAAATGCCTTGGAAGAAGCATCCGTTTCTGCCCAGTTGGCATTCACTTGCGCTGCGGGAATTTCAGGCTTATTGGTCAAGTCGTTGTAGTTACCGCTAAACATCTGCGGAAGATTGTTCAAATCTTCATAATCGCCAGAAGTTGCCACAGCAGACAAAGTCGGTTTATTTTGAATATAGGTAGGAGATTCCGTATCCGTCTCACTCCAGTTTGCTTGACGTTGATATACCCCAACTTCATTATTTGTAACGAAGTTTTGGTCATTGTTCAATTCAGAAAGAGAGGTAGGAATATCCGGTGTGTTGGACAGGTCGTTATAGTCGCCTGTATAGGAAACATTTGCCAAATTCGGCTTGTTTTCGATATAAGATGGTGATTCGGTGTTGGTTTCTGCCCAGTTGGCTCTCACTTGTCCAGGAACATCGTGAACCGTAATATATTCAGCATCGTTATTGAATGCGCTGACATTGCTTGGAACATCAGCAGAAGTGATGTAAGCTGCATCGTTGGTAAGATCGCTAACGTTTGTAGGAACAGTCGGGATGGTCGGTTTGTTCAAAATCTGAGCAGCGCCGGAAGTGGCGTTCCAGTCGGCATTCACTTGAGCGGGAATATCAGAAGTGGTGATGTAGCCAGCGTCGTTGGTAAATGCGCTCACATTGGTAGGAACGGTCGGGATGGTCGGTTTGTCGGTCAAGTCATTGTAACTGCCGCTGAAACCAGCCGGGATGGTGATTGTCTTATTAGTACCGGCATTGGCCGTGAACGTACCCAATTCCGTAGTACCTTGTTTAATGGTCAAGGTAGCGTCGTTGACGGTCGGGATGGTCGGTTTGTCAGTCAAGTCATTGTAACTGCCGCTGAAAGTCTCTGCGATGTTAATCGTAGTATTGTCAGAGGCATTAGCTGTGAACGTACCCAGCACGGTAGAACCTTGTTTAATGGTCAAAGTAGCATTGTTAACCGCGGGGATAGTGGGTTTGTTCATAATTTGAGCAGCACCGGAAGTGGCATTCCAATCAGCGTTTACTTGAGCGGGCACGTCAGAAGCGGTAATATAGCCGGCATCGTTGGTGAATGCGCTCACATTGGTAGGAACGGTCGGAATAGTGGGTTTGTTCAAAATGAACTGAGCACTGGTGTTGTCCGTAGCATTCCAGTCAGCTTGTTGTTGAGCAGGCACGTCAGAAGCGGTGATATAGCCGGCATCGTTGGTGAATGCGCTCACATTGGTAGGAACAACCGGGATTATCGGTTTGTTCATAATGAACTGCGGATTATTCGGATCTGTTTCAGCCCAGTTGGCAGGCAACTGATGGATGGAGTCCGGATTGATGGTCGGAATGAAATAAGTCAACGGGCCATTTGCATCGGTAACGGTGATGTTGATACCGCCCGTAGCGGTAGCACAGGTAACCGTAGGAGAAACGCCGTTAGTACCATTGGTGACATAGAACACGTCGGTGGTATTGTCGGTATAGAGGATGGTATAGGTATCGACATTGTCGGCAGTAGCCGTTTTCGTGATATTGGCGATGCCCTTGCCGTCCGCACCGGGATTGCCAGGAAGACCTTGAGCGCCGTTGGTGACAACAAAGTCATACTCGGTGCCATCGGTATAGTGGATGGTGTAGGTGTCAACCAAGCCGGAGGTGGTAGAGGTTACGGAACTGATGCCTCTGCCGTCATTGCCGTCGTTACCATTAATACCGTTAGTCACAGTGAAGGTGCTGTTAGAGCCGTCGGTATAGGTAATGGTGTAGGTGTCCACATTGCCTGCGGTAGCAGGACCCGTAACGGAGAAGATGCCCTTGCCGGTTTCACCTTGCGGTCCCTTCAGCGCATTGAAGAAATCAGCCATTGTGCCGGTATTGCCTGCATCCAACCAAAGTTGGTATGCGCTGGCGCCGTTTTCGCCATCGACACCATTCAGGCCGTTGGTCACAGTAAAGGTGGTATGTGTGCCATCGGTAAGGTTAATGGTGTAGGTATCCACATTGCCGCTGGTAACAGGACCCGTAATGGAGGCGATGCCGTTGCCGTCATTACCGTCGTTGCCGTTCAAGCCGTTGGTTACGGTGAAATTATAGGTAGAGCCATCGGTGAAATGGAGGGTATAGGTATCCACATTGCCAGCCGAGACCGGTCCGGTAATAGAGGCGATGCCGTTGCCCGTTGCACCGATTAAAGAAGCGAGGAAGTCTGCTTCGGAACCAGTATGTCCGGCGTTGAGCCAGATTTGGTAAGCGGAGAGGCCGTCGCCACCGCCGGCTGTAGGCAGAGTCACCGTGTTGCCAGAAGAAATGGTCAATTGGTTGCCAGCAACAGAGAGCGTTTGAGGAACGCCCACACCAGCAGGGCCTTGAGCACCATTCTTCACCACAAAGGAAGAAATCGTTCCATCCGTATAATTAATTGTATAGGTATCATTCAAGCCGTCGGACACAGGGCCGGTGATAGAGGTAATGCCTCTACCGTTGGTACCGTCAGCACCGGGAGCGCCAGGGTTACCGGGAGCACCTTGAGCACCATTGGCCACTACGAAGGTAGAAATCGTTCCATCCGTATAATTAATTGTATAGGTATCATTCAAGCCGTCGGACACAGGGCCGGTGATAGAGGTAATGCCTCTACCGTTGGTACCATCAGCACCGGGAGCACCAGGAGCGCCTGGAGCACCTTGAGGACCTACTAAAGAAGCGAGGAAGTCAGCCATTGTACCGGTATTACCGGCAGCCTGCCACAGTTCGTATGCGGATTGGCCGTTTGCACCGGGAGCGCCATCCTGACCGTTTTGACCGGCAGGACCAGCAGGGCCAGCAGGACCTTGGGCACCAGGAGCACCATCTTGTCCGTTTCTCAGAACGTAGGATTGAGTTGTACCGTTGCCCATCGTGAGGACTAAAACATAACCCGTGTCTGTGGGCGTGATAGCAAATGCGGGAACATTGCCTGCGGACTGTGCGTACAAGGCATACGGCACACTCAGTAATTGCTGCACACTGGTAACACTATAGTTAATGCCGCCTTCGGGGTCGATTTCAGACTTCAGGTAATACGGGCCATTGCCCCAGTTTACCTGATTGATATTTCCCGTTTGGGCATTACCATCACCCACTTCGATGGTCAACAGAGCGTTGACATTTGTTGTCGTGTTGTGGGCCTCCACGTACACCGCAGAACCGGTAGCGCTGCCTTGCAGCACCGAGATCCTCACGGATACGTTCTGGTTCGTCACCAACGCATTGCTGGCATTACGAACCACGGCTTGATAGCTCATCTTCTGCGGAGCCTGTGCGAACACAGACACCACCGTGAGCATCAGCACGAACAAAAACGTAAATAGTTTTTTCATAATAATGCAATTTTGTTAATATATAGAAGAGATTTTGAATCACTTTAAAAATTGTGCTTTACGATTTTGAACGTCTTCAACAGCCTTTTCCCATCCAGCACGCGCAACTGGTATGTCGCCGTTGGGTACTTGGACAAGTCGAACTGCGTGAGCAGATCGGAGACCGTAAAGATTTCAAGCAGTCTGCCGTTGGCATCGTACAACTGGGCATTCAGCCCGTTGTCTGGGATAACATAGTTGGAGATTCTCAGATGCACTAAATTCCGAGTCGGATTGGGATAGATGACCGCATCCAGCGTAATGCCAGGGTAATCATCAATACCGACAGTCTGGATTTCGTAGGGCTGCTGTACGCCCTCGATAATGTACTGGCTGCCATTGTCAGCCTTCTGCACGGCAATTTGCCCGACCGTATAGGTTGCACTTCCATTTGCACCAGTGGCCGTCCCACCGACGGGAACAATAGCATTTTGTGCTGACATATAAAATACACCTAACAGCAGAGCGACTAAGGATAGATATTTTCTCATAAAAGTTTTTATTCATTTGCACCCCGGCTCTGCGATGCTAAGACATATAACAAGAAAGTGGAGCCATCCATCCGAACACTTATTTCTATGTGTTGGGCTTGGACTCCCGTTAAGATAAAATAAGGTCAGTGAATTGCTCCACTGTGCCGTATCATAGAAAATCATGAATACAATACAATGGAGACTTACATTCAAACCATTATTCTAATCTTAACTTTGTGAAGTGTCCAAGTTCACACATATAGAATAAAGGCACAAATGCGTCTTTCAAGGCTGCACACTATGTTGCGAACAGCGAGGCAAAAATAATATTTTTTATTAAAAAACAAAAAGCAGAAGAATATTTTAACCGAAATTTCCTCCCCCCCCTTGCAAAGACATTCCTTCAATTACCGAATTTTTCAAATCAATTTCATCCAAATAGTAAAAACACTATTTTTGCGCCCTATTTCAAATTTACGAAACAATGAGAATTATCGCTTTTATCATCGCATCGCTGCTGACCTTGTCGGTTTCCGCACAGCAGCTCAGCATGAACACCATAGCTCCGAAAACGGAGAAGACTTTAGACTACCAGTGGAACACAGCATCTGCACCGGCCACTTCTATGCAGGTTGACCTCAAGCTCAACTCGCAGATGACAACGGGCCGCAACCTGCTGATTGCCGGCGGTTGCTGTCTTGGCGTTGGCGCTGCCATATTCCCCCTGGCCTACCTGTGCATTTCCGACTCGCCCGGCGCTCGCGAGTTGGGTGGTGTCTGCTCCATCGGCGGCGTCACGCTGATGGGCGCCTCCGTGCCGCTGTTCATCGCCGGCTCCGTCCTGTATGTGAAAGGCAAAAAGAACAATTCCAACCTGTCCTTTACGGGCAATGGCGTCACCGTGCATTTCTAAGATGGAGATTCAGCAAGTCATCGGCCTCTATTTCAGTCCCACGGGCGGCACACAAAAAATAGTAGCCGCCGCCGTCCACGCGTTGGCCGAGCGCTGGAGCGTTCCCTTCCAGATGATTTCCTACACCACGCCCGCCGACCGGGAGAAAATAACCGCCATTCCGTCCAACGCATTGGTTGTGTGGGGCACGCCGGTATATGCCGGGCGCATTCCCAACAAGACGCTGCCGTTTGTAGATAATCTCATCCAGGGCAACGGCAATCCGCTCATCGCCATAGCCGTGTTTGGCGGAAGGCATTACGACAATACGCTGTCGGAAATGGTGCTCAAGGCGCGCCAGGGCGGTCTGCGTCCTATTGGAGCCGCCGCGATGGTGTGCCGACACGTATTCTCCAAAACCTTGTCAAAGGGTAGGCCCACGGAAGATGACCTCCAACAGTTGAGAGATTTTGTAACGAAACTTCAAATCGACGATGGGAAGGAGTTGTCCGTGCCTGGCGAGCCGGTTCCGCAAACTTACTACACGCCCTTAAAAGAGGATTTTCAGCCAACCAAGTTCCTGAAAAGCAAGCCGCAGTTAGACGAAGCGTTGTGCATTCGTTGCGGCCAATGCGTGCGGGTATGTCCATTAGGGAGCATCCGCTGGGCGGATAAATTTCCCGTTTTTGAAGGCACCTGCATCAAATGCCAGGCCTGCATCCTCAATTGCCAACAACGGGCACTCCGTATGGAAGATGCGGACTTCCTGTCGCACGTCCGGATGCTGGAAACGAATGTGGCGGAGGGAAGGGAGAATGAGTTTTATGGATTATAATTAAGAAACGAAGGTATGGGATGTGAGTTCTTTCCAAATCCAATTTCTATTATGCCATATTGGAAGAAACTTGATTGAGATTTTTCCAAAATCTATATGTTTTATATGTTTTGGAAGAAACGGTAATCGTATCTGTATGATGTTTATAGGCGACGGAGCAAAACCATAAAGCACAATTTTGAGGCGAGCAGTCAAAATTTGGGCATAAAGAAAATTTAGTAATTTTGCAGCTCAAAATTAAGATGAAAAATTGGTCATAATGTGGTTAAGGATTCTATACGCTTTATGGCAAAAATGAATTGATAGAATCCATCAATAAGATACAGTAAAATGAAAAAACTTTTCTACACGTTCATTCTCTTTGCATTTGCAGCAATAGCATTTACAGCTTGCAAACCTGATCCGATTATCAAAGGTTCATACGAATTTTTCGAGCCCATCATGAACTGGAATTCTTCAGAAGCAGAGGTGCGCAACCAAATGAATTCTATGAGTGGGTGGACAGAAAAACCTGAAAATGAAGAAGCAAATGAATTATGCTACATTCATGAGAAAACGCAAGCAGATATGAGATACAAATTTGATAATGACAAACTTGTTAGCAGTAGTGTTACGTATTTCAGTTGCAATGACAAATTTGAACAAATGAAGAGCGACTGGACCAACAAATTGAATCTGGATTGGACATCAGAAACATTTGCTGGAATGACGTATTATAAGGCAGAGTGCGAGCCGAGTCATTGTGAAGTTATAATACAAGCAAATACAAACGCGGGTGTTGATTATATGACTATCGACTTCAACTACTTAGAATTCTTTTTCAAGTAAAAAGAATCCATAACATTTCATCTTCATATCATTGGCGGTATGGGGGATGAAAAAATTTAGGACGGTTTATCTATTTCTAAAAGATAAACCGTCCTTTTGTATTTCATCGCAGCTTATAATGTCCTTTCTCCCCAAGTGGTGTGTATGTTGCTGACCTTTAGAAGGAAACGGAAAATCTGATTATTAGGACCGACTATTTCGGAGAATTTGGCATTGTATTGCATTGAGGTGCGATGCTCGCCCACCCACCAGGTTCCATCGGTCATAGGTATATCATATTCTAATATGTTCGGAATGTTGTCAAAGTCTGTTTCTTTCAACAGGGATAAAAAATCGCTATATTGTTTTTTGGTAAATATTTTATGCCCTCTTTCCATAACAAAACTTCCCTTCTCGTCCTTTTTATTGACGATGTAACTTCTCTTTACCCAGTAAAGCTTGGCCTTTCCTTTTTGCATAGTAACGCGAATGACTACAGAGGGATCAAATGAAGGCAGAAATGCAAACCGATAGACCTCTGTGTTTTCGGGAAGATCCATATTATACAAAACGGGTTCTTCCATTTCTCGAAGGGATTCTGAAATATAGAAACCACGCCAAAAAGAACTACTATATGCTCTGCTATAATCGGTAGTCATGTCTAAGGTTGCGTCATTCTTTCGGTTGATAAATTGACTGGCGGGATAATGAGTCGGAAACGGATTAGTATCTGGAAGTACAACCATTGAGTTATGTGGCAGATGCAGATACTGTTCCAGTTGTCTGGTGGGGAAATACATATCGCCCGCCATCTCTATTTCCGGCTGCATCTGCCAAGCCTGATAGAAATATCGCAGGGCACTGTCCGCAGGATTTATCACAACGGGCACTCCGTATGGAAGACGCGGATTTCCTGTCGCACGTGCGGATGTTGGAAACGAACGTGGCGGAGGGAAGGAACAATGAGTTCTATGGTTAGTGAACTGTGAGCAGTGAACAGTGATTAGAAATTAAGAAATGAAGGGGTTAATCTTCCAAGATGTCGGGATTCTTGAAAGCCTTTTTCTCTTGCGTCCTTCCCCATTCACATTCTTTGTATAGGTTGATTTCCTTGATGATGGACATTTCATTGAAATAACAGCAGAGAGTAATGTAGAATACTTCTCCTGTCTTTATTTTGACAAACAAGGCATTAGGCCATTTTGCATTATTTTGATAAGTATATTTTATCCATTCTATTTCATCCCAAGCCAACGATTTACTGACGCATTCGTGACCAAAGCCTCCAAAGTTTAATCGTTTACCATTTCCGCAAAGGTATGCTCCACAAAAAGAGAGTCCAAACGAAGAAATGGTAATCGTGTCTGTACGATGTTTATAGGCAATAAAGCTAACCATAAAACCGATGGAAGCCCAAGATAGCAATAATAGGATTAAGACAGCTACACCCTCAAACTCATTCCGTTTGACTAATGAAATAGCAAACACAAGTATAGCGGGTGCTATGAAGAACAACACGCCAAACAGATAGTTGAAATAGTGGGACCTGTGGGTTGAAAAGGTTTTAGAGGAAGAATCGGTCATTTATATCTGATAAAATGGTATTACTTTGATGTTAAATCCCCGCACTTCCATAATGCGATGCTCGTTGTAGGTGACGATAATCAAATTGTCACAATGCAATTCTTCTGCACAATCTATAAGTGCATCTACTTCACGATTAGCGGTTTTGGGAGAAGAAAGGTCATAACAAACCTGGATAAGTTGCTCAACTTTATTGCCTGTCCTCGTTACAAAGTCTATTTCCTTATCATTTCGTGATCGATAGTAAAAGAGCGTCTTGCCTGTCTCATAACCACGGCGAACCAATTCTACAAATACAAGATTTTCCAACAATCGACCAATATTTTCACTAAGATTGAGGGCAGAAGATTGGATGAAACCATTATCAACCACATAGATTTTTTGGGCGGCCTTTTTCATCAACTTCAACTTGTTGTTGAATCGAGGAAGATAATAGAACAGATAAGGCTCGTGCAGATATTCGCAGAACTTGCGCGTAGTGGCCACACTGGATATTCCAAGTTCCAATGCCAAACTGTTTGCTGTAAATGGATTACAGAAATTGGAAATCAGATAATTTGCCACATTGTTCAAATCCGAAGTATTTCGAACTTTATGCCGTTGAACGATATCCTTCCAAATAATACTATCGTAAAGGGTCCCTAAATAATTTTTAACCAGATTACGCGAATTCAATGTCTCTGGAAATCCGCCATTGCGTAAATAATCATCTGCCACCAGTCGTGCTTTAGAATTCTGTTCTTCACTTTCTTCATTCTTGACCTGATTGAAGGCAAACATTTCCCAAAGACTGAATGGAAGTATTTCAAGAGGAATATATCGGCCAGTGAGTACTGTCGCCATCTCACTGGATAGCATGTTGGCATTACTGCCGGTAATCACCATATTGAAGCCATTTCGATATAATTTACTGACCCATAAGTCCCATTGGGGAAGATTTTGAACCTCATCTAACAATAGGTACTTATAGCCCGGATAAATTTCGTCAAGCAAATGCATAACCAAATCTTCATCCCACTTTGACAATAAAGCAGCATCATCAAAGTTCAAATAAGCGCAATTTTCATCACGCAACATCAACAAAGCAAACACGGATTTTCCTGCTCGACGTGGTCCCATAATCAATTTGATATAAGGACTTTTCAAATAGTCTTGATTAAAACGAGTCTGTCTTTGTAAATAGGGTTGCAACATCAAACGATTTCGTTCTTCTCGTTGGGCTAACAATATGTTCTTCATAGTGGTATCCAATATTATTATTATTCACCATCTTTTGTGCCCGCAAAAATAAGAATAATATTCAATAAAACCATTGCTATTGAATAAAAATACCGTTTTTTATTCAATAGCATTAGATTTAATGAATAAATTGTACGCTTACGACCTCCCCCCCCCACTTGGTGAATGCGTATCTGTCCTTTAGAATAAAATAGGGGAATTTCCTTCTCTACTCTTTCGGCGGCACCTCGTAGTAGTCGTACTTCAAGTGTTTCACCGTAATGCCCTTGTTGATTAACTGCTTCAGGGAGTCGATGCCGATTTTCAGATGGCGCATACTGTAATTGCTGCTGACCATTTTATCGGACTGCTCGGTTTTGATGCCATCGGGGAGTGTGGGTTGGTCGGAAACCATAAGGATGGCACCGGTTGGAATGCGGTTGTAAAAACCGACGGAGAATAGGGTGGCGGTCTCCATATCGACTGCCGTTGCACGGATGTCGCTAAGGTATTTTTTGAACTTGTCATCGTGTTCCCATACACGGCGGTTGGTCGTATAGACCGTTCCGGTCCAGTAGTCCAAACCATAATCGCGAATAGTGGTGGAGATAGCCTTCTCCATATTGAACGCTGGCAAGGCGGGAACCTCAGCCGGGAAATAGTCCAGAGACGTACCCTCTCCACGGATGCCGGCAATCGGGAGGAGCAATTCGCCTATGCCGATGTAGGATTTCAAGCTGCCGCATTTGCCTAAAAACAGCACGGCTTTCGGCTTGATGGCAGTCAGCAAATCCATAATGGTGGCGGCATTCGGACTGCCCATAGTGAAATTGATGATGGTGATGTCATCTTTGGTGGCACACTTCATCGGGCGACCCTCCCCACGCACTTCCACGCCCATCAACTCGGCGAAGTTCTGCACATAATCTTGAAAATTCGTCAACAATATATATCTACCGAATTCTTCCAACTGCACACCCGTATATCTTGGCAGCCAGTTACTTACTATATCTTCTTTTGTCTTTAACATATTTACTATTTTTTGCTTTTAGCCATTCTAGACTTTGACTTTTGACTTTAACTTTGACTTTTGGATTCTCCCCACTTGAAACTTGAAACTACTTCTAACTTCTCACTTCTCCGCAAGCAGGTACCTCAGCACACTGTCCCAATCGGGAAAGAGTTTGTTTTGAGGGCCAAATGGGATGACGGTTCCTGTGAACTTGTCGGCACCACATTTGGTAGGACGATCATCGATGAGGAATTCGCCCATATTGAGTTCCTTGCGATGGGAAATGATAAGTCGTTTATACGCCGGGGAGTCCGCATTGCGACCGAAATAGCGCTGCACCCAGGCCTTCTTATCGTCGCAGGCGGTCAGGTTGCGCCAGGAAGCGGTGGTCAGGATATAAACGTCAAAGTGTTTTGACAACTTGATGAAGGCGTCAATAGCGCCAGGCATCGGGTCCATCAGACTGAAAATGTGCGGGGCCTCATCGATGCAGCCGTTGAATTTGATTCTGGTGACGGGGTCCAGACGACGTTTGCCGCTGTCGAAATCCACCAGCGTGCCGTCCATATCGAAGTAAAGGATGGGCTTTTTGCTCGGATCCGGATTGTGATACGGCCGGGCAGGGTCGGCAAGATTGGTTTGCGGGGGCTTCGGAGCCTCTGGTTTGCGGTTGGCTTCCACCTTGTCAAAATAGGCCATCGCCTGCTGCATACTGTCGCGAAGCACCTCCTCGGCCAGATGAGAATGGCCGCCTTCCACCCAAATGCAGTTGGAACCGTCCGCAGCACCGTAAGTGTTGACGAAGAAGTCGTGATAGTGCAGCAGTTCGTCATTCTTGGCAAAGATGCCGAACAACTTGTCGGGACTGTTTTCCTCGTGGCGATGATAGATGTTGAACTCTATTGCCTCGCAATATTCGAGCGCCCGATAGGGAATTTCATCCAGCTTAGGCAGTTCTCGGGAAGGGAAACAGCAGGGATTTATCAAAATCTTATTGACCATAAGTCTGTTTTGACTTCTTACCGCCTTTAGAAAAAGATTGTAAATGCAGCCCAAAGAAGAAGATACCACCGTGTCAATTTCGAATTGCTTGAGCAGGTGGACAATCTTATGGCGGGTTGCATCCGCATCTAAAAGGTCGAAGGATTCCAAAATCCAATTGTACTGAGGGAAAAGATTCTTCAACGTGTTGCCACAGTAAGAATTCTTATCGCTGTTAAAACCGTGAATGTAAAGGATATTGTGAGTCATAAATAATTGATATTCAAATTTTAAGTCAACTTGGCGAAATTTCGAGTATGATTTTATCTTTTCAGCCAAATAATCGTTTCACCTTCATTCCCGAAACGTGCAGACACTTCCTGAATGCGAGGAGAATGTAAGCGATGGCGCACCGCCTCCTGCAACGCTGTACCATTGTTATAGCCGTGGATGACAATGATTTTCTCGATGGTGTTGGGCGCTTTAGCTACAAAGTCGCGGACTCGCTGCAGCGCATCCTCTACATAAAGTCCGTGAATATCAATCGAAAGCGTCGTGTTGGGTTTGGGCATAATAGATTCAAAAAAACAAGTGCAAAAGTACATATTTTTTGGCTATAGGCTTTTTATCATTGTATCGCCTGCATCTTATAGCCCAGTCGGTGCAGCTGCACAGCCATGCCCATCAGATAGAGTTGGTGGAGACAGGATACATATGCTTCAAAGGCCTCCTTGGTGCCAGCCTCAAGACGGGCATGACTTAAAGCCGAGTAGGCCCGTTGCGCACAACCCTGCACCAAATTTTCCGTGGCATCAAATGCTTCACCTTCCAAATGCAACACAGCACCGCGCACATATTCATCCATTGTATCAAAACCTTCTTTATCACGAATGTAAAAGTACAAATCAGGCATTTGTCCATAGATTTCCCAATCATCTTCCCAATACTGCGTCACCGCCATACCCAAGTACATTATCCAGCCCAAGCTCACCAGCGGATAGTCACGAAACTCGCGTATACCATCTGGAAGATAGGATTGCCCAATCACAGGCCACTTCTCCTCTATGTCAATAGCTTCTGGAAAACGTTCATCTATTTCATCTTGCAGACGCAAAAAATCTTGCAACTCCTGGTGTATTTGAGATTCTAAAGTAGTATTCATAATCTTGTTTTTCCGATTTCCGAAAGTTGTACAAAAGCCACTTCCCCGTTCTTGTTTTTCTTATCCTGAAGAAAGTAGGGACTCAGTTGGCGTTCCAATGCTTCGCTATATGCCGGAATTTCAAAATGACGTCGGATGAGTTTTTCTACCAGCAGAAAATCCTCCATTGGAAAATTTCCTTCCTGGGCCGCCTTCTGACATTCGAAAAGTATTCCGATGGCGACGGCAATGCCGTGCGGAATCGGTTCGCCTTGGGCGGCGCACATACTCTCTATCGCGTGGCCGTACGTGTGTCCGAAGTTCAAGACGTGGCGCTCTTTTACATCATCGGGGTCAATGGCCACAATCTTGTTCTTATATTCAACGCAAGTGCTAATCCATTCAGGACAAATGCATTCGGCGGACAAGTTGTCAATGTGCAGCAATTCGTCAAAGAGCGGCCGAGAGGCGATGAGGGCGTACTTGACAAGCTCGCCGAAGCCGCTGAGCAGTTCGCTTTCGGGGAGGGTGCGCAATAGCGTGAGGTCGGCGGGCACCACGAAGTCGGGTTGGCGGATGAGTCCCACACAGTTTTTGATGTGGTCGAGGTTGACGGCCGTCTTGCCGCCGATGGCCGCGTCAATCATCGCCAGGAGCGTGGTCGGGAAGTTCACGCAGCGCACACCGCGCTTGTAGGTGGCAGCCACAAAGCCGCCGAGGTCGCAAATCATCCCGCCGCCGAAGTTGACGATGACGAGGTTCTTGTCGTACTGCTTCTCCAGCAACTGCTGCCAAATGGCCGTCGCCTGCTCAATGCTCTTGTGCCGCTCGCCGGCGGGCACCACGATTTTCTCTACGGAAAAATGCTGTGCCAACGCATCTAAATAGTGCGGATAGAGCGCATCGAGGTTGCTGTCGGTCAGCGCCACGACTTGCCGTGCGGACTGTTCCTGCAGGAAATTCAACAGGGCATTGATGGCGTTATTTGTTGTATATTTTTCCATTCCAAAGGTCGTTTAAAAATTCGCGCATAGGGATTGAGTGCATTTTATCTGTTCACTCACTTCATAAGAGTAAAACACACTCTTTATCCGTTTTTTGTCAATTACTTTCTTTCTATTTTTTGCAAAAACAGGTTGCAAAAGTACACAAAAATCCCACTGCCGGGAAATGGAAGTCGCTTCTTTGAGCCTTACCTTTCCTCTGCCGGCTCGTCGTTGCGGAAAGTTACCGGCACCTGGTAGTAACAGTTGACGGGCTGGCCCATATTGGTGCCGGGCTTCCACTTAGGCATTCCGGAAATGGCACGAACAACCTCCTCATCGCAAGCATCGTATAGGGGCACTTTGATGGTCACATCTTTCACGATGCCGTCTTTTGATACCACAAACTGTGCTAAGACAGTTCCTGAAACACCCTTCTCACGTGCTATTTCAGGATAGGAAATGTGGGTGGCGAGATAGCGATTCAACGAATCAGGCCCGCCCGGAAACTCCGGCATCTCTTCAGTATAGTAGAAGACTGTGGAATCCGATGTCGTTCCTGTTGAGGGGGCAAAGTCATATTGAACTTTTTCTTCCCTTTTTGCCTGTTCAGCCTCTTTTTTGCGTTGCTTCAAATATTGCTTATGCCATATTTTTAACGAATCCAATTCGGCCTTAGTGAACGTGCTGTTGCCATAGCTGTCAATGAATCCCTCTTTAATATGATATTCATTACCGTATGATGAGACACAATAGAAATCGCCAAATGGCGAGATGTAGCGGTAAGGACCTTGCGCCAAGATATGTTCGTTGCTGTCAATCAGAGCGGTATTGCCGTTATCTAATTGTACATTACCCAAGTATTCTCCATTAACTCCTGCGACAAAATCGTACTTGCAGGGAACTACTTCGTTCAGTTTTAAATCAAGAAAACCCCATTTTCCGTTTTTCCGTATAGGAATCCACAGTTCTTCATCAAGTGCATCCATACCATCATAGCTCATCTCTTCGTATGATGCAAGTATATGACCTTCTGAATCATAAATATCCACTGCTTCGTCGTGCGTTATCATCGCTATCTTGCTCTTGGACTGATATGAAAACCAAATATTATATTGAAGTGGGATAACTGTATCTCCCTTTAAGTTGATAGCTCCACACCCTTTAGGAGACATCATTACAGCAAGTTCCGGCAGATAAAATGATAAGCCATTATCATATATGAAAGGTAAAACGACATTGCCCAACGTATCCAGCACACCCCATTTTCCGTCTTTTTTCAAAGAAACCTTACCATTCCAGCAATAATTAAAATCTTCATATTGGCAGGGAACTATCACTTTCCCATTACTATTTACGAAACCATATTTATCATTTTGACGGACAAGAATAAAATTTTTACCTCCACCTATGTTTGATATTCTAGTATAATCAAAAGGTATTACGGTATCACCTTGTAAATTGATGCCGCCGTGTGTATTATTGTACTCGTTATATACACAAAAAAGATTATCCGACAAAAAATCACAATAGTCGTATTGACAAGGAAGCAGCAGCTTCCCGGTTGTATCAATGACACCTTCTTTCCCATTCTTTTCAACCACCAATTTGCCACAATAGAACATATCACCTATCCATTCTGTTTCAGAATAGATGTCCCGATAAATCATAGGAACCACCCAATTCATATTCCTATCCACAAAGCCCATCAAGGTATCCTTAGTTACGAATATCAAGTCTGAATTTTTCTGGGTGGAGATATAGGAGTATTCACAGGGAAGGAGAAGTTCGCAGTCCAGATTAATGAGCCCATATTTATAAAAAAATTCTTCGTAACGACCCGGTTTTTTGACAACATACCTTTTCCAAACGGGAATCAAGTCATCTGCGTAGAGGCGGCCCAAACCGTCATATTCGCGCAAGACGTTGCCAAGGCGTTCCAGTTGCGCCTTGCTTTCCGCAGGCGACAAAGTATGTTTCGGCTGCTGGGAGAAGAGCAGCAGGGGAAGAAATAGCAGGAGGAATAGTAGGGAATGTTTCACAATGTGTTAATTAAAATGAGCCGCAAAGATATAGAATAATTCCTAATTTCATTAGATTTTTCATTGGATTTTCAATATGATTTTGAGAAGTCCGCAGGACGACGACCCATAATAAAGCCAGATAATCCTGGCTATTTTTGGTGGAATTTTCATTTGGATTTTTAAAACTTGTATATGCGACTGTGTTGTTGCAGATTTTTATATTTAATGAATATTTTAAAATCTAAGAAGAATCTTTTAAAAAATGTCAGAATAAAAACAAGGTCGCTATGCTCAAAATCTAATAAAAATCGTATTGAAAATCATAGAAAAAAATCAAGCATACGTATGATTTTGTTTGTTTACAGCTCAATTGGTATATAGTTTCCTTTATATAATGCGCTTCTTCCGCAATTACTTCATCCGCTCCATAATACCAAGCCACGTCTCCAAAGGTGGCAACTGTATGGTGGAACGCCGTTTATCTATTTCTTGCGGCTTGTATAGTTTGGTATTGAAATCTTTTTGGCCATAATAGGATTTTCCATAAAGTCTGAAATAGACTTCGTCGTACAATTCCGCGTAATCAAACAAATGATAGTTGCCCAATTTCACCTGCTCAAATAACCAAGTGAAAAAAGTCTTATAATCTTTTTTGGTGAGCGTTGCCGCTTTTCGCGAGATAAGGTCTTTGAGATGTCCGTTCCAGGCATCAAAAGTATAACGGGGATAAAAGCCTTCACTCAGCACTTTGACCAGCGTGTCAAACGAGGTGATGGCATTGAGCATTTCATCTCCGTCTTTGGTCACCATCCGCTCATAATCTGCACGCAGCTCATCGTAGTTGGCTTTAACAGAATCCATTAACAACTGCGGAAGATTCCACTTTTCATCCAGACGTTTCCCGCAAAGAACCATTTTTTTCGATTGCTGAATTGCACTCAACGTATCGCCTTCAAAAAGATACAACGCCAACGCTTCCAAGTCTCTTGGAAAATCATAGTACCATTGGTCCCAATAAAAAACGGTAGAGTCTTCCACACTTTTATTTTGCCAATGATTGCCAATAATTCTATACATATTGGTATTGTTCGGATAGTAGTTGGTTAGGTAGTCCAAGAAATTAGGATTAATAAGTAGCGTGTCCACCCCTATAGCCGAAGCATATTGTGAATAAGGAGGTAATCTCATCATCCAACGGCGTTTGTCCAAATTCTGCATATCAATTATAGGATAATAACCAGTGCCTGGTCCAAATCCATTCAGTTGTGAACCATAGATTTGCGGACGACCCTGTATCATCAAATTCCGATCTTCCATATAGGCTAAATCGCTTCTGTCTGCATCATTATTTATGACGGCCTGTCTATATCCTATTAGATATTTTGGCAGAAGTAACTTAGAATGCTGAGCTATCAGCCAGGCATATTTCGCGCCTTCGCGGCCTACCAGTTTCCACGACGGGAAACCATATTCCCCCATCAATGCTTGCAGCTTGACTTCGTTGGTCGAGTCAATGTAATCCATCTGCTTACTGATATCTGCAGTCCACCCAAACTCCCTGAGCTTTTTCCGAATGTCCTGGTCTGCCTGGCCCATCAGAATCAAAGAATCTATAAAAAGCTGACATCTCTGGCTTTCAATAACATTAATCAGAGAATCGACTTCCGGCCAATAACTTCTTTGGCGCAGGCCAATATCTTCGAAAAAACTTTGATTGAGAGATTTTCGATCAAAACCACTCGATTCCGCAAGTTGGTATAGTAGAGACTTTGCTCTGACAGAATCATTGTTCTTCTCAGAAGCAACATAATATTTCCACAAATCGTAGTAATACGTTACCGGCTCAATGGAATCGCATTCTACAAACAGGGAATATGCCTTTTCATAATCAGCATTATTATAAGCTTGATGGGCCCAATATATAAGCGAATCATTTTGGGCTTGTGCCGTTAAGACGAATATCAGACATACGAATAGAAAATATTTTTTCACAATGTGTTGAATTAAAATGAGCCGCAAAGATATAGAATAATTCATGATTTCGCCTGACGTATTAACGGAATTATTCCCGATTTATCACGATATTTTGCAGGAATAATTCCCGATTTTATAGGTATTTTTAACGGAATTATTCCCGAAAGTTTCGTGTTTGTATTATAAAAGTTGTATTTTTGCAACGTTAATCGAAAATGAAAAACAGTTAGATTAAAACCAAATCGTCTATTTATATGTTTGATTATCAATATATTTTATCTAAACAATAATTGATTATGCTTTTTAGAAAATACGCTGAACGAATAGAAAATCATTTGAAGACGCAACCTTCCAAGATTTTATTGGTTAATGGGGCACGGCAAATAGGCAAATCATACCTCATTAGATATGTAGGCAAGAAACTTTTCAAAAATTATGTGGAGATAAACTTGAAAGAAGACAAGGAGGGCAAACAACTCTTTGCAAAGGTGAAGAGTACGACAGATTTCTATCTGCAAATCAGCGCCATAGCTGGCAACAGTTTGGACCAGAAGGAGAACACGCTGGTTTTTCTTGATGAAATTCAGAGTTATCCCCATTTGTTGACAATGCTTAAGTTTCTCAATCAGGAGGCACGTTATACTTACATTGCCAGCGGATCTCAATTAGGAGTTGCATTGGCACAAACGCCTTCTGTTCCCCTTGGAAGCATTGCGGTGGAAGAAATGTACCCTCTTGACTTTGAAGAGTTTCTGCTGGCGCTTGGATGTGGCAAGAACGTGATTGAGGCGGCTAAAAAACAATTTTTGCAAGGTGAGTCCGTATCCGAAGCGCTGCATGATTATCTGCTCAGTCAGTTCAAATTGTATCTGCTGATTGGAGGATTACCTGAGGCCATTAACATCTATCTTGAAAGTAACAACATCGCCAAAGTGCGTGATGTCCAAAACGACATCAAAAAAATGTACCGCATTGACGCATCACAGTATGATGAGGAACACAAATTATTGATACGCAGCATCTACGATATGGTACCCTCCAATTTGGAGAACAAGAAAAAGCGTATTTTCGTGAAGAATATTGAAGAGACAAAAGGACATAAGCAATTTTCCGATTATGCTGATGAGTGGGAATATCTGACAAATTCCGGGATCACTTTAGGGGTCAAAGCGATCAGCAATCCGAATTTTCCGCTTTCCGAATCGGAACAGAAAAATCTGCTCAAACTTTACCTAAATGACGTGGGCCTGCTAACTGGTATTTTATACGATACCAACATCAATGCTGTACTACAGGATGAAAACAGCATCAATCTGGGCTCTGTCTATGAATCCGTAGTAGCGCAGGAACTGCATGCGCACGGTTTTGATTTGCATTATTATGATAATAAGAAGAAGGGAGAGGTTGATTTTCTTATAGATGATTTTCAAAATCTCACCATTCTGCCGCTTGAGATAAAGTCGGGCAAAGACTATACCGTTCATAGCGCCCTGGATAATTTCATCTCCACACCGACATACAACATTCATTCAGCCATCGTCTTCAATAACGGTCAAGAAGTACGCAAGGTCGGAAAAATCATCTATATGCCTATCTATTATGTGATGTTTTTACAACGCGCTGCACAAAAGGAGGAGGAGTTGATTGTGAAACCTATGCCGGTACCGGAAATATAACTATTCCTCCGCTTCCACGTCGACATAGTCCAACTGGCCTCCCAACGGAGGATTGAGTTTGCAGACCTTCACTTTCACCCATTGCACGTCAGGAAAGTCGGCCTTGACGGCACGGATAATGCGCGTGGCCACATTTTCCAGAAGATGGGAAGGAATCATCATCTCCTTCTTCACCGTCTGATACACCAATGCATAATTCACCGCATCTTCCACGTTGTCGGTGGCGGCAGCCTTCGTACCGTCATATTCCAATGCTAAATCCACGGAAAAGCGCGTGCCGATTTTCTGTTCTTCTTCAAAACAGCCGTGATAGGCGTAAAAATGCATGTTGTTGAGGGTGATGGTCATATCAATGTATAATGAATAGTGAATAATGGGTTGTAGAGACGTGGCGTGCCGCGTCAAAAATCAAAATTATTCCGGTTTGATGAAGGTCATGTTCAGTCCGAAATAGGTATAATGGCAGCGTTTTTTGTTTTGTGCCAGATATTGCTCGCGGTCAATGACTTGCAACATATTGTGGGCATTGTATTTCCACGGGAAACAATGGCGAATGTACTGTACAGAATGGGGTTCCAAGACAAAGCCAGTGCGGGCGAAGGCTTCGCGCCACTGACTCTCGTTGCGGATATTCTCATTGCCCATCAGAACCTCTTTTTTGAGCACGTCATCATATACGGAGATGACGCGCTTGCGGCCGCGCTGCTTGAAGAGCATGGCACGCTTCAGAAGACAACCGCCGTTTTCTTCGATGAGAACCAACTTGCCACCTTTTTTCAGGGCTTTATGGAAGATTCGCAATCCATCTTCTAATGGCTCAATGTGATGCAAGGTGTCTTGCAAAATGATGTAGTCGTATTTCTCTTCGGGAATATCCTGGTCGAAAACATTGGCATACTCATACGTAAAAAGACTGGCGTCACCAAATTTCCCCCAGAACTGCTTGCGTCTTTCAATCTGCTCGGCATAAAATTCAATGGTAGTGCCATAGGCAGGCTGACCGTTCATGGCCAGATATAGATCGGTGGAACCATAACCGCAACCGCAATCCCAGATGGTGGGATTGGCGGTGAGGTCGATGTGTTTGTCCAAATATTCAAGGCGTTGCAGAAAATAGGCCTTGCGGAATTGTTGTTGCGATACACTTCCGTCCACCAGTTTATAGTAAGGATAGAGCGAGCGGTTTTCGCGCAACTCCTCACACAAATGCTGATAAAACTCCTCTTTCTGCATAAAACATTGGTTTATTGTGCGCTTTCAGCACGCATGCCAGCACGTTTTCTTTCCGTTTCATCCAAGATTATCTTGCGCAGGCGCAAAGATTCCGGCGTAATTTCCAAATATTCGTCTTTGGCAATAAATTCCATGAACTGTTCCAAAGAGTATTTGATAGCAGGCGCAAGCACCAATTTCTCATCAGAACCGGCGGCACGCATATTGGAAAGCTTCTTGGACTTGCAGACGTTGATGACAAGGTCGCCCGGACGGATATGTTCGCCAATCACCTGACCAGCATAAACCTGTTCATTCGGTTCAATGAAGAACTTACCGCGGTCTTGCAATTTGTTCAAGGAGTAAGCGTATGCTTGACCCGTTTCCATTGCAATCAGAGAGCCGGCGTGGCGGCCAGGAATTTCACCCTTCCAAGGTTGGAATTCTGAAAAGCGGTGGGAAATGATGGCTTCACCTTCAGTAGCAGTCAGCAACTGGTTGCTCAAACCAATCAAACCACGGGAAGGAATCGTGAAAGTCAAATGTACACGGTCGTTCAGTGTATCCATAGCCTGCATTTCACCTTTTCTGCGAGAAACATGATCAATGACGCGGGAAGACATCTCTTCCGGCACCAACACGGTAAGTTCCTCAATAGGTTCGCACTTCTGGCCGTCAATTTCCTTGATAATCACCTGCGGCTGGCCAACTTGGAGCTCATAACCTTCACGGCGCATCGTTTCGATAAGGATGGACAAATGGAGAATACCACGGCCGAACACGTTCAAACGGTCTGGAGAGTCGGTTTCCTCAATACGCATAGCGAGGTTCTTTTCGAGCTCAGCAAAAAGACGATCGCGCAAGTGGCGGGATGTCACATATTTACCTTCTTTACCAAAGAACGGTGAGTTATTGATGGTGAACAACATGCTCATCGTGGGTTCATCCACCTTGATAGGCGTCAATTGTTCTGGATTTTCAAAATCTGCTACAGTATCGCCGATTTCGAAATCGTCAAGACCGAGGATGGCACAAAGTTCGCCTGCTTCTACCGGTGTTTTGATTTTTTCTTTGCCAAGTCCTTCAAACACATAAAGTTCCTTCACCTTGGACTGTTGAATAGTACCGTCGCGTTTTACGAGGGAAACATTCTGACCCCAGGTAATGCTGCCGCGTTTCACACGACCGACGGCAATACGACCAACGTAAGAAGAGTAGTCCAAAGAGGAAATCATCATCTGCAAATTGCCAGGTTCCGGTTTTGGAGCAGGTATATATTTAATAATTGTATCCAACAAATAGGAGATGTCGTTGGTCGGCGTTTTCCAATCCGGACCCATCCAGCCGTTCTTAGCAGAACCGTAAACTGTTGGGAAATCAAGTTGCTCGTCATTGGCGCCCAAGTTGAACATCAGTTCAAAGACAGCTTCCTGAGCGAGTTCCGGTTGGCAGTTCGGTTTATCGACTTTATTGATGACAACGATAGGTTTAAGACCGAGTTCAATAGCCTTTTGAGTAACGAAACGGGTTTGAGGCATCGGGCCCTCGAAAGCATCCACCACGAGGAGCACGCCATCAGCCATATTGAGCACGCGTTCCACTTCGCCCCCGAAGTCGCTGTGTCCCGGAGTATCAATAACGTTGATTTTCACGCCTTTGTAGCGTACGGAAACATTCTTGGAAAGGATTGTGATACCGCGTTCGCGCTCCAAATCGTTATTATCAAGAATAAGATCTTTCTTTTCCTGATTCTCTCTAAAGAGATTAGATTGATATAAAATTCTATCTACGAGCGTTGTTTTGCCATGGTCAACGTGAGCAATGATTGCTATGTTTCTGATTTCTTGCATCTTATATGTATTACTTAAAAACTTGCAAAAATACAAAAAAATAGAGAATTTTTGCATAATAAAAGTAATACAAAATTAAAAACTTTAGACCTACCGCTCTACCCTTCTACTCCTCCACCCATCGACCCATCCAATTTTTCGTATCTCTGCCCATTCAAAATAAGCGACTCTTTATGAGAAAAATAATCATTACAACCATCATTCTGTTGAGTGTTCAATGCATTTTAGCTCAAAAAACGGTATGGTCTTTCCCTTCACAAAATTGCAAAGATGCCATTGACAGCCTTCGAAAATACAACTATGTTGATTATTATGGACTTGATGGTTGGAGTTCCACATCTCCAAATGCATTCAAGCCACGGTACTTCTTTTCTGCTGTGATGGCCTACCACTCTCAATGGGCACTGGATCTAATTGAAGAGACTTTTGTATTGATCAAACAAAATCCGGAAGATAGGCCTACGGATTATTACGACAACGAAGGCTGGTTCTCTCACAATTATGGCGAAAGTTTCGACCGTGCCTACGAGTTGTATCCCAACGTGTACAATGATGATTACTTCGATGCGCTTCATAAGAAATATGGTCGCGAAAACGACATGGGATGGTAATCTTCAAATTCTTATCTTTGCAAAAAAATAAAACCTAATTCAATATGAAAAGATTTTTTCTATTCTGTTTTTGTTTCTTACTGTCAATCAGCTTGTTTGCTCAAAAGGCAAAATTTGAGACCCTGACTTTATCCAACGGTATGAATGTCGTGTTGTGCGAAGACCATTCCCAACCCAAAATATACGGGGCGGTTTGCGTGCACGTAGGTGCTAAAAATGATCCTCTGGACAATACCGGCATGGCCCACTATCTCGAACACCTGATGTTTAAAGGCACAGACCAAATTGGCACGCTCGACTGGGAGCAAGAAAAGACCTATTTGGACAGCATCGATCTGCTCTACGACCAAGTGCACAGTATTTCCGACGAAATCCAAAGAAACGAGATTTTATTGAAAATCAATCAATTAAGCAACAAAGCAACCGAATATGCCATTCCTAACGAAGTGGATGTCATCTTGAGCAAAATGGGTGGTGAGGATGTCAACGCATTCACCTCCAACGATGTCACCGTTTATCATAACGCATTTCCATCCAATCAATTAGAAAAATGGCTGGAAGTATATGTAGAGCGTTTCCGCCATCCGGTGTTCCGCCTTTTCCAATCTGAATTAGAAGCCGTTTACGAAGAATATAATATGTATCAAGACGAACCCATCAATGTCTTTATGGAAGATGCCGTAGCCGCCGCCTACGGCGAGCATCCATATGGGAGACCCGTCATCGGTTGGCAAAAGCACCTTAAAAATCCGCAGACTACAGCCATGCAGAAATTTTTCAGCACCTACTACCAGCCGCATAATATGACATTGTTGCTGGTAGGCGACTTCAATGCAAAAGACATCCACTCCTTGCTCGAAAATACGATGGGCCGGCTTAACAATGATTTGGCAAAACCGGCTACCGCTCAAGAGCGCATGAATACAGATTTGAACATGCCAGTAAAACCTTTTGGAGATCACCAGATTATAACCGTCAGCGAAACCCCGGTGAAAATGGGCGTAATCGGTTTCCAAACTGTGGGCTCCAACAATGCTGACGCCTTCTATTTGGACATCATCAGCGAACTGCTCAACAATTCTTCGGAAACAGGACTTTTAGACAAATTGAATAACGACCACCAACTCATGATGTCGGGCGCATTCAATTATGCCATGCTGGAACACGGCGTTTTCGCTTTCTACTATGTGCCCAAAATTCTCGGACAAACACACGAAGACGCAGAGGCATTGATTTTTGCAGCCATTGACTCCCTTAAAAAGGGAGCTTTCAGTACCAATTTGTTTGAAGCTGTAAAAATGGAATATTTAAAAGATTATATGTTGAATATGGAATCTATGGAGGACAAATTCAACACGGTCTTGGACCTCGTGACCAACAAAATCAGTTTCGATGAATACATGCAACGTGAAAATCGCATTCGTGATTTGAAAAAGGAAACCATCGTATGCTATGCCAACCAATATTTTGGGAATAACTGTTTGATTTTCCGTTCCAACATGGGTATCAAAAAACAAGAAAAGCTGCAAAAACCGAATTGGAAACCTGTTGTGACAAAAAATGCTGGAAGACAGTCCGATTTTGCTGTGAAAATTGAAAAAATGCCCGTTCTGGACATCAAACCGCAGATTCTCCATTTTGACAAAAATGTAACCATTGAAACTATCAATGAGGATTTCACCATATATGCCAGTAAGAATCCCATCAACGAGATTTTCTCTTTGAATATCTTTTTCAATCATGGTCGTTTGACAGATCCGACATTGGCCACAGCCGTAGATTATGTTTCTATGCAAGGAACCAAGAAGATGTCCTTCCAAGATTTTCAAATGGAATTGCAAAAATTGGGTGCTTCTATGGATATCATCGCAAACGATGAAGACCTGCGCATCTGCATCAGCGGATTTGACAAAGACATGCCAAAAATCATCCGCCTGTGTGCTGAAAAACTGTTCAATACCAGCAATGATGAGCAGAAACTGCAAATTATCATCGAAAACAAAGAAAGTTCAGATAAGATGTCCAAAAATGACGCCGGTTCCTGGGGCAGTGCTTTAGCCAATTACGCTATTTTCGGCGCCAACTCTCCGATGCTCACCAGACCCTCTCTCAAAGAACTCAAGTCCATGGCAGGCCAAGACCTGTTGAACCTCTTCCGCGGCGCCTTAGACTACGACGGTTATGTCACCTATGTTGGAAACAATGAATTGAAAGATGTCATCCAATTGTTAAAAGAAACCATCCTACGAAACGAGCATGCCAAACAAGGAGAAAATTCCATCCGCTCTATTGAGACCTACGACAAACCGACTATTTTCTTGGCCTCTAACAAGCATTTCTTACAAAGCAACATCTATTTCTATCTATTGGGCAACACTTTAGAGAGTGTGGAAAGTCGCATGGCCTGCGAGGGTTACAACGAATATATGGGGGGCAGCATGGCCGGTGTGGTTTTCCAAGAAATCCGTGAGTTGCGTTCTCTCGGCTACTCTGCATACGCATACTATTCCTATGACCGTCTCAACCGTCGCCCCGGCCACATCTTCGGGTTCTTGGGCACGCAGGCCGACAAAACCGTCGAAGGGTGCCAAGCGATGAGCGAACTGATTGCCACCTTCCCCGACCGCCCAGAAAAATTCGATATGGCAAAGACTTCTGCTTTGCATAAACTTGAAGCCAACTATATTTACTTCCGCCAAATGCCAGGACAAGTGAAGCGCTGGATGGAATGTGGATATCAGGAAGACCCGCGCGCCGAGCAATTCAAAGTGCTGAGCAACCTGAATTACGCTGACATTACCGGCTTCTATAAAGACAATACCGCTGACAAACCTTTGGTCATCACCATTGCCGGCGACAAAAAACGAATCAACTTGAAAGAATTGTCAAAACAATACAATATTATAGAATTAAAGTATAAAGACATCTTTAAATAGTTGAAGATGCGGGCACAAAAAAAGTCGTTCGGGATTCCGAACGACTTTTTTTATAGAGATTAGATTGATTATTTCATCAAGAATGGGAACTTGTCGAAGTTCTTCAAGGCGATAGCCGTACCGCGGGCAACTGCCTTCAAAGGATCTTCAGCCACATGGACTTTCAAGTGTGTTTTCTTTTGGATACGTTTATCCAAACCGCGCAACAAAGAACCGCCACCGGCCAAATAGATACCCGTCTTGTAAATATCGGCAGAAAGTTCTGGCGGCGTCTTTTCAAGAGCGTTGTTCACAGCGGTTTCAATCAAAGCGATGGAACGGTCAAGGGCTTGAGCGATTTCGCGGTAGCTGACCTTAACAGCGATAGGGAGACCTTGGAGCAGGTCACGGCCATAAACTTCATAATCAGCTGGCGGGTTTTCCAAATCTTCGATAGCAGAACCCACATTGATTTTGATTTGTTCAGCCGTAGCAACACCGATTGCGATGTTGTGCTTTTTACGCATGTATTCTATAATGTCATTATTGAAACGGTCACCAGCGACTTTAACAGAAGTACTTGTTGTAATACCGCCCAATGCGATGACAGCGATTTCGCTGGTACCACCGCCGATGTCGATAACCATGTTACCGTTGGCATCCAAAACATCGATGCCAATACCGATAGCGGCAGCCATAGGTTCGTGAATCATTCTGACATCTTTAGCGCCGGCCTGCTCAGCAGAGTCACGTACAGCACGTTCTTCCACTTCGGTAATGCCGGAAGGTATACAAATCACCATTTTCAATGCCGGTGGGAAAAAATAGCCCTTGGAACCCGTCATTTTGATGAATTCGCGCAACATCATTTCCGTTGCTTGGAAGTCTGCGATGACCCCATCTCGCAACGGTCTAACCGTCGTAATACCAGCTGGCGTTCTGCCTTCCATCATCAAAGCTTTCTTGCCGACAGCCTTTACGGTTTTCGTTTTTTGATCAATAGCAATAATGGACGGCTCATCAACAACCACCTTGTTATTCTGCAAAATAACGGTGTTGGCCGTGCCTAAGTCGATTGCTAATTCCTTGGTTAATATTGAAAAAAGACCCATTATATATAACTTTATTAAAAGGTTGCAAAAGTACAAAAAATCAGTCATATATACGATTATCAAAATGAATAGTTACATGATTTTTCACTTTTTTTCAAAGAGTGTCCATCAAATGGGCAAAACATCAATTTTTTTGTATTTTTGCCGAAAACTTTTGTATGCAAAAAATTATCGCAACTTTCTTATTTGCAATACTTTGTATTTTTGTTTCAGCACAAAGTTCCGTACACTATGATGTAGAACCCGCTATCACAAAAATTCAAAACGACTATGTTGCAAAATGGGGACAGATTGGCAAAATAGACGGATATCGCATTCAAATTCTTGCGGTTACAGGTACCAATTCCAAAGGTCAGGCCGAAAGTGCCAAAGCCATTTTCGAAGGCCAATTCCCCGAAATTCCAGCCTACATCACCTATGTGGAACCTTATTTCAGAATCCGAATTGGGAATTTCTATTCGCGATTAGAAGCCTATAAAACCCTTCTGGAAATCCAATGGCAATATCCCAATGCCTACATCATTCCCGATAAAATAGATTATTCAGACAATTAACCACGCTTATGAAACTCATTGACGGGAAAGCCTGTGCCCAACAAATCAAGGCCCAAATATCCAAAGAAGTTGAAATGATCAAAGCCATCGGCTTTCGCGTTCCAAAGTTGGCCATTATGCTGGTTGGCGACCGTCCTGACAGTGTTTCATACGTACGCAGTAAGGAAAAAACATGCAAATCTTTAGGCATGGACTGCCAAACCTATTTTTTGGCAGCAGACACGCCGGAAGAAGAGATTCTGAAACTCATTGAGAAGTTGAACAATGATCGCACAATAGACGCCATCCTTATTCAATTGCCGCTCCCTGACCATTACGACAGTGCACGCATTTTGGATTTTATTGATTATCGCAAAGATGCAGATGGCCTGCACCTCATGAACGTAGGTTTGCTGCACCTTGGCGAACCATACGTCATGCCTTGCACTCCCAAAGGCATCATGACACTTTTGGAGACCAACGGCATTGAAGTGGCCGGCAAACATGCCGTCGTCATCGGACGAAGCCAACTGGTAGGCGAACCCACTGCGCAATTGCTCATCCGTCAAAATGCAACGGTAACCCTTTGCCACTCCCACACACGCAACTTGCCAGAAATTACGAAAATCGGTGACATCGTCATTACGGCTGCCGGAAAACCCAACTTGCTGAAACCCGAAGATTTTAAAGAAGGCGCCGTGCTTATTGATGTGGCCATCAATCGCACGGACGAAGGTCTGGAAGGCGACGTTTACAGTCCGCGCACACGCGAGGCATTAGAACAACGTCTTGGCGCTGCCACACCTGTGCCGGGCGGCGTCGGCCCTATGACCATCGCCATGCTGATGCAAAACGTCTTAGATATGTATAAAATAAAGAATCACAATTAGTTGTGATTCTTTATTCCTATATGTTTGTCTTAAAATAAGCGCGTTATTTAGCGTAATAATCCAAAACTTCTTTCAAAGCTTTCTCACAAACCGGACAAAAATCGTTATAACGAATTTGGTGCATGGTACAATGCAATGACGGACGATAAACACCTTTGGCAACATAGCCACCACCTTCGTAAACCCCCAATTTATCAAAATTTGGATCGTCTTTAGATACCGGCTTTGTTGGAATGTCCGTGCCTTCATCCAACATGGTTTTCCATTTGCTGTCGAAATCCACCAATGTGGTCACATTCGGCTCAACCGGTTCTATGCCAGCAGGATAGAAATCTTGCACGGAAACTTCCGAAGTATAATACTCATCGGCCAAACCGCCAATCAGATGGCCCATTTCATGAACAATAACATAATCTGGATATTCGCCATGATTATATACGGTGCAATAGAAATTATAGATGCCGCCGCCGCCATATTTTTCACTGTTGCAAATAATTACAATTACATCATAAGGTGCGTTATCCGCCACTTCATGTAAATTCCAAACGCCAGGACACATCAGATAGCGATCCAATTCCAATGCATTATAAGTGCAATTGACCAAGGTGTTTTTATATATGTTGTTCTGTGGTTGCGTAATGCCAGAATCTTCAGAGTAACCTTTAATAGCACGAATATTGACTTTATGCTTCATTTCTTTATAAGGAGAACAATTCATCACATAGGATGCAAAGCGTTTCATGTCTTTTTTCATCAATTTAGCGTCACTCTCCGCATATCCATCTGGAATAAACAGAATATCAATTGCTTTTGATGGTTTGTTGCCAATATACAAGTTCATGGTTTTCAGATTTTTAACCATAGCAAACGTTTCAGTCGTTTGGGGATTGAAATACGAAATCGAAAGCGTTGTGGGTTTACGTTTGCGGTCATAACTCGTAAATTTCAATCTTACCGTATTCTTCGGAAAGGGCATGTTGACGCATTCTTCCATAGAGTCGACTTCCGTCATACCGCGCTCGGTAGTTCTATACTCTGTAAACAAGCACGAATAACTTCTACTGAAAATCAGCTTATTGGAAATAGAGTCAAAAACTTCCAGCATAATGTCGCCATAGTGGTTCGGCTCAATTAACGAATTTCGAGTTCCATTCCAATGACCGCCTGCGGTAAAATGATCAATTTCCAGATTTTCTTCCGTAAAATTGCCAATATGCAAATAGTCAATACGAAGGGTTTTATTGACAAAATACTGGTCAAAATGTTGAGCATACGTGATGCCCAGTCCCATAAAAAGACATAACAATGGGAGTAAGAAGATTTTTTTCATATCTATATATTTATGACTGCAAAACTATAATGCCCCACACTTAATGGGACTGCAAATGTAGAAAATTAATAGGAATAATCAAGGAATATTTTCTAATAAACGTGCAAGCCGCCCATTTTGAAAAGTTGAACGCCAAACCAACTCAGGAGCAGGCACAAAAAGCAGACACTCTGCCATAAAATCCATTTTTTATCCGTAAGCTCCTTACAGGTATCGGTGTAATGAAAAGCGATTTGACAGACCACCCACGTAATCAAGGCGGCGGTCTCCTTGGGGTCCCAGCTCCAGAAGTCACCCCAGGCCGCCTTAGCCCAAATCATACCCAAGGCCAGACCTACGGTGTAAGTGAAGATTCCCAAACGAAAACAAAAATAAGAACGTAGGTCATACTCCATTCGCAACAAAGACGTAACAAAAGAGGTAAGCAGCAAGGCATACGAAAGGACGAAGAAAAAGACATGCGGGTAAAACCAAACACTTCTTAATATGGGAGGCAGATTGCCGCGCATCATCGGATTCAGCAACAGAACCAAGGCAATGGTAACGATTAGAGCGAATAAAATTCTACGGCTTATGTTAGAAAGGACCGAAAATTCATATCTAACTAGAAGAGCCGCTTTCCAAAGTGAAGCTGCTATTAAAAGGATGAGTCCCATATAGACCAACCATTGGCCGGGCTGTTTCACCAAACTCAACCGAACGCCAGCAGGCTGTTGATCGGTCGAAGGCCAGTAATCCTTTATGTATATATTGTATTGGTGAAAACGGACCGGATGGTTGACCGAGACAATTTTATTCTGATTTTCTCCCAAATACGAGCAGGTCAACTTGGCTTTTACCTGTTTCACCTTATAGGATGGATGATAATCGAAATTCAAACGCATCAATTGCAATGCAAAAGAATTTTCCAAAAGCTGCCCTTCATCATCAAGAATAAACTTCGTAGCAGACGTATTTTCGAATAAAACTACCTGATAACGTTCGTATTGCAGCTTTCCAATTAGCAAGCCCAATAACGTCATCGCAAGTCCAATAATAAAAAATAACCGTCTGAATTTCATTATTTCAATTTTTTTTCTATTTTTGCGACCTCAAAAAAAGCCACTTTAGCTCAGTTGGTAGAGCGACGCATTCGTAATGCGT
>JAKSMD010000100.1 GCA_024400815.1 Bacteroidales bacterium
TTGTGCTGGATTACACGATTCATACGGCTCAACCCTTTATTCCTGAACTGATGGAGCGTGTGGACTTGTACGAAAATGCCCCTATCGACCGCTATGAAATCTCCGTCAATCTGCCCAAAGATAAATCCTTGAATTATTATTTGAATTATCGCGGTGAAAATCTAACGCAAACGCAGTCCTGTAATGCCGACAGTACGGTGCAATCGATGCAATGGGTTTATACGAATTTGGACCAAAACCCCAATGTTGAGTATATGGTGCGTGATTATTTGCCGTATATGTTGCTTACCACAGTCGGAGGACCGGATGTGTTTATGGGGCAATTTGTTATCCAAAATGCCTTCTCCAATCTCAATACCGATATGTACCGCTCTGTGCTGAACGAAATTTGTCCGGATACCCTTACCGAAATGCAGAAAATCGTGGCGATTCGCGATTATGTCGCAGACAATATCTACACCAATCAGGTGCCGATGAAGATGATGAACTACATCGTGGCATCTCCTGCTTATGTGTGGAGTACCAATTGCGGCAATGCTTTTGAAAAAGATTTGCTGCTGTTCTCGATGTTGCGCTCAATGGGCTTTTCTGCCAATGTTGGACTTATGTTCAATGACCTGATGTCTGACCCTAAGAGTTTGGTTAATGTGTCTGTCAATGGTCGAAACTATTTTATCACGGCCGCAGAAAAGACGAATCTTTCAATGGAAAACAAATATGCTTTGGATTCCTATATCCCCGTAACGGGAGAAGTGACTCCTTTTGATGCTTATCCTACCCATATCTATGTGGATGCTAGTGTACAGGTGGAACGCGTGAGTGGCAAGATGCGTCCGGAAGTCAAAGTTAACAGAGATACGATTATCACCCAGAAGATGAATGTGCTGGTTCCGGAAGACAAGCAGCTGGCTATTACCGAAGTGGAAACCCTGAATGGCAACTATTACAGCGTGACGATTGAGGATGGACCGTATGGCTGTGATATGCGTTCCGAATGGCTGGATCAAGAGCGGCATCATCCTGTTTTTGCGCCTATCACAGACGAGACTTATCGTTATGAAATCACCTTGCCTGAAAGAACCCGTTGGGTGGGCAAGAATTTCTTGTATGAGCAAACGTATGATTTTGGACATATTAAAATTCAATACCAATATGATGGCAATAAACTGGTGATTGTACGTGAGTTGGAAATTGTTATGAATTTTATTGATAGTAAGTATTACAAGAAATTCCGCCAGATGATGGCGGACTGGTGTGCCCCGCGTATGAGTGTCTTTGCGTACGAACGTCAATAATGCAACGATGGATAAGAAAGTGAAATTTATACCGGATATTGTTCGTGAGGATCCCTACCTGAAACCATTTTCGCGGAATTTGCAGAAACGACATGAACGTGCTGTGCTGCGCGAATTGGAGTTTACAGAAGGCGTGCGCTCGCTGTCCGCGGTGGCCAATGCACACCTTTATTACGGCCTGCATCGCACCGAACATGGTTGGGTGTTCCGTGAAAAAGCCCCTAATGCCAAAGAACTCTATCTTTATGGCGATTTCTCGCATTGGCAGGTGAAACCGGAATTCGCCCTTCATCCGTTAGGCAACGGCGACTGGGAAATTGAACTGCCGACGTTCTGCCTTAAACACACGATGCTTTACAAGTTGTGGATGGTGTGGCACTCTGGCGCAGATGAACGCCTGCCTGCCTATGCCACCCGCTTGGTGCAAGATGAAACCACTAAGGTGTTCTGTGCGCAAGTATGGGAGCCGGAACCCTATCAATGGCAATACGAAGCTCCTGCAAAACCGAGACACCCGCTTATTTACGAGGCCCATATCGGCATGTCTTCGCAAGAGACAAAGATTTCTTCCTATTGGGAATTTAAAGAAACGGTTATACCGAGAATTAAAGCATTGGGGTATAATACGATACAGCTGATCGCTGTGCAAGAACATCCCTATTACGGTTCTTTTGGCTATCAAGTCTCCAATTTCTATGCGCCCGCGTCGCGTTTTGGAACGCCGGAAGAATTGAAAGAACTGGTGGATGCCGCCCATCGAGAGGGCATTTCCGTGATTTTGGATGTGGTGCATTCCCACTCGGTCTCTAATGTGAAAGAAGGACTCTCCCAGTTTGATGGCACAGACCATCTCTATTTTCATTCGGGAGAAAAAGGACAACATCCTGTGTGGGACTCCCGCTGCTTCGATTACGGCAAACAAGAAACCCTGCTATTCCTTCTTTCGAATCTAAAATACTGGCTGGAAACTTTCCACTTTGACGGCTTCCGCTTTGATGGCGTGACCAGCATGTGCTATTGGAATCACGGCCTGGGCGTTGACTTTGTAGATTATGCCCAATATTTTGATGATAATGTGGACGAAGATGCAGTGGCCTATCTGACCTTGGCCAATAACCTGGTGCGCTCCGTCAATCCGCAGGCATTCACCATCGCAGAAGATGTCAGCGGCATGCCGGGCATGGCGTTCCCTACGGAAAAAGGCGGCATTGGATTCGATTTCAGAATGTCTATGGGCATTGCGGATTATTGGACCAAAACGGTAAAGACGCTCTCGGATGAGCAATGGGGAATGGGCGACATCTATTTCCGCATGACCGACAAGCGCAATGAAGAGCAGACCATCAGCTATGTAGAGTGCCACGATCAGGCGATGGTCGGAGATAAGACACTGATTTTTAGGATGCTTGATAAAAAGATGTACGATAAGATGTCCATTTTCACCCCCGATATGGATGTGGATAGAGGCATTGCACTCCATAAAATGATTCGCTTGGTGACGCTGACCTTGGCATCGGGCGGCTATCTGAACTTTATGGGTAATGAATTCGGCCATCCCGAATGGATTGATTTTCCTCGGGCAGACAACGGTTGGTCATGCCAATATGCACGCCGACAGTGGAATCTGGCCGATGATGGAAATCTAAAGTATGCGGGACTTAATCGCTTTGACTCGGCAATGATTCATCTGGTGGAAACGGAAAATCTGCTTTCCTCGCTGCCCACCAAGGTGTGCGATAATAATGGCGATTTGGTGCTGGCATACCAACGGGGCGATTGCTTGTTTGTCTTTAACTTTAATCCTGAAAAATCATTTGTGGATTATGAAATTGCCTGCTCGGAAGGGGAATATCAAATTATCTTGAACAGCGATTCCCGTTTGTTCAACGGCTTTGGCAATATCGATGAACAACTGACCTATCGCACCTATTGGCGAGGAACAAAAAGTTATGTCAAACTCTATCTGCCCTTGCGTGCGGCCATTTGCCTTAAGAATATTTCTATTTGATCTTGTATGAAAATGTAATGTTATGAATGTATATGCTATCATTGACTCGTTTGCCTATCGTGTAGATATGCGTCGCAGAAGACGCAGAGCCGACGGCCGCGTGGATAGGTTCCCGTTGGCGAAATTAACGTCAGAGGAAAAGCAACAAGCACGTCAGCGTTGGGATGGCTGCAGCTTGAAAGGTTTCCAATTTTATAAGGCCTACTGCGGTAAAATTGATCCCAATTGCGTGCCTGCAGACTATTATGATTTTGTAGAACATGTTTTGAACCTCCGCTGGAGCTCTTTCTTTTTGCAGCATAAATGTAACTTGAAGTATTTTATCCCAGCCGAACATCGTCCGAAAACCATTTTGCAGAAAATTGATGGCCATTGGGTGACCGAAGATAATGTGGAAGTGAATCAAGATGAGGCTGTTGCTATGCTGAAAAAACATGAGGTCATGGTAGGGAAGATTGCTATGGGCACTGGTGGCGGTAAGGGCGTTCAAAAATTCTATGCAGAGGATATTACGTTCGATAACAAGAATTTCCGTGATTTGATGCAACAACACGATGTCGTCTTTCAGAAAGTGCTGCGTCAAAACGATTTCCTCAACCAGTTTAATGCCGATTCGGTCAACACGTTCCGTATTGTGACGCTGAACCTCAATGGAAAATGCTCTGTGCTTACGGCGGTGTTCCGCATGGGCGCAAAGGGGTCTTTTGTGGATAATCTTACCAGCGGCGGCGGCATGCTCGTTGGCATCAAGCAAGACGGCTCGTTCCATGATTTTGGCATTAGAAAGTCGTATGAAAAAGTGTATGAGTCCCCGACAGGATTGGTCTTTAAGGGAATGAAAGTGCCTAATTGGGAAGAAATTAAGCAGACGGTCATGGCATTTCATCAGCATATCCCGTATGCTAATTTGATTTCTTGGGATATCACATTGGATCAAGATGGCAATATCGTGGTTGTGGAAGTGAACTTGGATAGTGGCGAATTGGAAATTTATCAGTTGTATAATGGTCCAATCTTTGGCGACCGCTTGGATGAAGTGCGGGCATATGTGGAAAGTCGTAAACCTTCGTTACGCCATGCAATGATTACCTATTAGCCGTCATCCGTTAGCATTCTGAACTCTCCATAATTGTCAATTTTCACTTGACATTGACTTTGGCTTGCTCTTTCCCCGAATGTCTTGAATGTCCTATCTTCAGGGGTGTTTTCTCGTTTTCTTGTATTGGAATTTTGTGTACTTTTGCCGCTTCTAATGAAAATGGGATATTTTGTTGTAAAACATTGAAAGTCAATAACTAAAAATGATAGATAATACACAGGAATTTGAAACCAAACCGATACCGGCTTTGCTTTGGCAATATGCGTTGCCATCTGTAATCACCCAGATTATCGCTTCGGTTTACAATATTGTGGATAGGGTTTTTCTGGGACAGTGTGTGGGGGCGTTAGCTATTGCCGGCTTGGCTATCACTATGCCGATTATGAATATTGTACATGCTTTTGGCTCTTTGGTGGGGGCTGGCGCATCGGCTCGTATGAGTATTGTGCTGGGACGCCGCGATATTCGATGGGCTGAGAAAATCTTGGGTAATAGTATGTTGCTCACCTTCATATTTGGTGCCCTGTTCGTTTCTTCATGGTATATTTTTGCGGATCAGATTCTGAGTCTTTTTGGCGCTTCCGCTGATACCATTTCCTATGCGCGGGAGTATATGAATATTGTTATCCCTGGTATGTTCCTGACTACGCTTACCTTCAACTTGACGGGTCTGATTCGTGCGTCAGGCTATGCCAATAAGTCTATGTGGATTATGGTCTGTGGCGCTCTAATCAATATTGCCTTGGATGCTCTTTTCATTTACAAGTTGAGCTGGGGCATCTCCGGCGCAGCATGGGCAACGACAATTTCTATGTCCATATCCTCTGTGCTGGCCATCTCTCACTTTGTCCTTCCGAAATCTTTTATCCGTTTTAGAAAACATTGTTGGAGCCCGAAACTCTATATCTTCCGAAATATCTTAGCTATCGGCATTAGTCCATTTTCAATGAATGTAGCTGCTTCTGCTGTGGCTGCTCTCCTGAATAACCAATTGCTCAAATACGGCGGGGATACGGCCGTCGCTACGAATGGCATTGTGAACTCTTTTGCCCCGCTGATTATCATGCTGATGCTGGGCATTTGCCAAGGTATGCAACCTATTGCCGGATACAACTACGGCGCTTGCAAGATGGACCGACTGAAGTCTGTTTATAAACTGGCCATGAAGTGGAATGTGCTTATCGGTGTGGTGGGCACGTTTTTAGTGCTGACGATTCCGCGCTACTTGGCAATGGCATTTACCAATGACGCTGCCCTGATTGAACAAACGGTGCCGGCTTTCCGATTGGTACTGGTGATGTGCCCCTTTATCGGTTTTACTATTACCAATTCGCAATTTTTCCAATCCATTGACAAACCGTGGATTGCTATTGTGACAAGTTTGTCAAGACAGGTCCTGTTCCTGATTCCGATGATTTATATAGTGCCGCCGATTTTTGAAAATGTCGGATGGAGTGGCTTGCTGGGCGTATTCTTCAGCTGTACCATTTGTGATGTGATGGGCGCTGCTCTTTCCGCTATTCTTATGCGAAGCCAAAGAACTATCTTCCAACCTGGCTATGTGCCGGAAGAACGCAAACCGCGCAAAGAGTGCGGCCCAAAGAGAGAGGATTGAGAAAGTGTCTGAATACTTCGATTTTATAGTTTCTTTGCGCAATTTTGTGCGAAAATTGTCGTTAAAAGATTTGTTAAATTTATATATGATGAAGAAAATAATGCTCCTGTTCGTTTGCCTGTTCACTGTAACAGCGTTTGCTCAAGTGAGTACGGACAATATCAATAAAACAGATTCCCAAGGACGTAAACAGGGAATTTGGAAAAAATATGAAAAAGGAAAACTGGTATATGAAGGCCAATTTAAGGACAATATTCCTTTTGGCACTTTTAAATATTATCATCCCAATGGCAAACTGAAGAGCGAAACCGAATTCCAAGTGGGTGTCCATATTGTTCGTACGACCATCTATCATGAAAATGGACATAAAGCTTCCGAAGGGATGTTTGTAGATCAGGTTAAGAACGGCGAATGGCGATATTACGCCAATACAGATACTCTGATTAAGATTGAGAATTATTTAAAGGGTAAACGAACGGGCAGTTGGAAGACTTTCTCTGCAGAGACGGGTGTTTTGCTGGAAGAAATCAGCTATTCGGACGGCAAGATGAATGGCGTTCATAAAACATATTATACGGATGGTACGGTAAGTCTGGAAGAAAACTATGTGAATGGCAAGCAAAACGGAAAATGCACCGCGTATTATCCCAAACAGCTGGTTTCTTCTACAGGCAATATGCTCAATGGCTTTCGGGTTGGCAATTGGGACTTCTATGATGTGACCGGCAAACTTCGCTCAACGATGGAGTATAAAGACCAGAAATTGCTGAAAACGTATGTCTATCTTTATACTAAAGGAAAAGGTCAGAAAATAAACCAAGATGCGATTGCCTATTTTATGAAAGAGGGCGACAAGTCTGTGGCGGTGATGCGCAATGGCAATAAAATCATAGTGGATGAAACCTTAGATGAAATTACTTTGTGGGCAGACTTTATGATTTTCACGCGCATAGCACCGAGTATCTTAGCCTCTACGGATGCGATTGTGGGGTATAAAGAGGTGGAAGGTGGCGATAATGACGCCATCATAATTAAATTGAATCCTTCTCCTGGTGAGGAAATTTACGCTGAAGGCCGTGAGGCCAAGTTGGTGAAATCCTTGTTTAATAAGGAAATGCCGAAAGAGTAGGGAGAGGTTGTTTTTATTAATTGCATTATGATGAAGAGATTTTTAATACTTTGGGCAATGTTGTTGCCTATAATGGTTTTTTCACAAAAAGAATATACATT
>JAKSMD010000101.1 GCA_024400815.1 Bacteroidales bacterium
TTGATAACTTTTTGAAAAAAGATTTGGATTTAACCTATAATACGCACTAACTCGCTGCCCAACACACCATCACTAATTATTCATTATTCATTGTTTATTATTCATTATCCTACGCACGCTCGTAAATGTGCTTCCATCCCTGCCGCGGACCCCTGTCGCATAGCCCACCGGCCCTATTTGCTTCAGATTTGCATTTATTTGCTTCCCCCACAGGCGGCGACAGCAAGTGTGGTTCTTCGGCGCAAGACACTCCGCGCCGCCTCCTCCGCACTTTGCCATCCCTCCCCAGATTGCGCCCTCCATTACATTCCGGGCTACAGAGATTCAACCCCTAACGGGGTTGCTCAAGGTACGGCTGCGCCGTGATATTTTTATATGAATAGGTCAAGTATCATAATATTTTTCAAAAAATAGTACTTTGTATTGCAAGGTACTAAAATTTTTGTATTTTTGCCGCGTCAAAAAATTGTCACTGGACGCAATTTATTGCGTCCCTACATTAAACCTTAAACCATTACATTTACATACAAGTACGCCCCTTTATTAACCGAGTAATTATACTTGAAACCTGAATCCTGAAACTTGAAACTTAATCTCCCGCTTATGCCAACAAATACCGACAACGTCAAATCGCAGATGCGCAAAGGAATTTTGGAATACTGCATTCTGCTCATCATCAGCAAAAAGCCATCCTATGTTTCCGACATCATCACGGAACTGAAGAATGCACACCTCATCGTGGTGGAGGGCACGCTTTATCCGCTGCTGTCGCGATTGAAGAACGGCGGACTGCTTGCCTACCAGTGGCAGGAGTCGGTGCAGGGCCCCCCGCGCAAATACTACGAACTCACCGACGAGGGCCGCTCCTTCCTCGCCGAACTTGACGGCGCCTGGAACGAAGTGAACCAAACGGTCACGGCCATAAAGAAGTTTAAGGTTTAAAGTTCAAAGTTTATAAATGAAGATATGAAAAAGATTGAGAAATTTGAAGATTTAGAGATATTTCAAAGCGCACGTGAACTCTGCAAAGAAATTTACAACATTACAAAGGAAGGAGATTTTAAATACGATGTTCGCTTTGTTCAACAATACAAATAAAGAGCCATTCCTCTTAAACTTTAAACTTTAAACCCTATAAGTCGAATATTTAATTTTACAATACAATGAAAAGAACCCTTACCATCAACTTGAACGGCTTTGTCTTCAATATCGATGAAGATGCCTATCAAACCTTGAACCAATATTTGGAAGACCTCGGTCGACACTTTGCGGCAGATGAGAAAGAGGAGATCCTCAAGGACATCGAAGCCCGCGTGGCGGAGCTGTTCTCTGAAAAATTAGTGAACCGCAACGTTGTGGAGATGAAGGACGTGCAGGAAGTCATTGAGCAACTGGGACAGCCCAGCCAGTTTGAGGACGAGAGTGGCACGCAGTCGGAGACACAGTCTGCCGAGCCGCAACAGCCCTTCACGGCCGGCGAGCGTCGCAAGTCCCGCAAACTCTACCGAGATACGGCCAACAAGAAAATCGGCGGCGTGGCTGCCGGCATGGCCGCCTATATGGACTGGGACCCGACCATCGTGCGCATCCTCTTCCTGCTGATTATGCTGTTCAGCTTGGGTTGGAGCGTTTTCATCTACATCCTAATGTGGATTTTCATTCCGGAGGCCAACTCCGTGGCCCAGCGTCTGGAGATGCAGGGCGTAGAACCCACCGCAGAAAACATCGGCAGTTATGCTGTCAACAATGAAACTCCCGTGGCAAACACGCCGAGTCCGTTAGCTAAAGTGCTCAAAGTCATAGCCATCGTCATATTGAGTATTATCGGTATCGGCCTGTTTGCCTCTGTGATGGGGGTGCTCATTGCCACCATCATGCTGGTGTTCCACTTGCTGCCTATCGCTGTCGGCATCAACGAAATCCTCCTGTTGACCAGCATCGGAGTGTTTTTGATAGTTCCCGCCATCGCCATCGTGATGTTCTGTGTCTATTTGGTGAGCAATCGCAAGCCGCATAACAAATGGGTTGCCTGGGTGTTGTTCGGCCTCTGGCTGGCCAGCATCGTCGGAATGTCCATCACCAGCGTGAACGCCTACAACCACCGCAATCGCTGGGACAGCGGGGAAATCCAGAATGCGCTGCTGAAATATTGGGACGATGACGACGAGGATTACGAAGAGCAGTATTATTCTAATGAAGACCGAAACAGCGGTGATTTTCACGCCATTGATGCGGAAGAGGCCATAACCGTCAAGTTTACGCAAGGCGACAGCACTTCCGTGGAAGTCAAGGCCCCGCAAAGCAAAATCGCCAATATCCGCACCGACATCCGCAACGGCGTGCTCTACATCCGCAACGAAAACCAAAATATGAAAGGCAACCAGCGCATCATCGTGTGCGTCACGGCACCGCAACTGGACAAAATCAAGATGTCGGTGGCGTGCAACTTTGAGTGCGAGGGAGCTGTGAACTTCCCGAAACTGGAAATGCAGGTGGAAGAAGCCTCCCGTGTGAAACTGGCGGGTAAGATTGACACATTGAACGTTCGTGTAGAGGAGGCTGCCCACGCAGACTTGGAGGACGTTACAGCCGATGTGGCCACCATCCGTGCCGAAGAGGCATCTCACGTGGCGATGGGCACCGCCCGCGAACTGCGCATCCAAACCGCCGAGGCCAGCGCCGTTACCTATAAAGGCTCACCACAACTGCTCCAGAAAAGCAGCAGCGAGTTCTCCGTAGTTACAAAACAGTAGTTTCAAGTTTCAGGTTTCAAGAATGTAAGGGCGCAATTTATTGCGTCCGATAACCATTCAAATTTAGGGTTTTAAGCCTACCCGTTAAGTTTACGGACTCACCGCATTATCGCATTATCGTATTATCACATTATAACATTTAGCCTTATGAAAATCAAATCTTTTGCATTTATCGCTTTGCTATCCATCTTGGTGGCCTCTTGCGGTCCTCTTGATGTGTGCAGGTCAAGGAAAATGGTGGAAAGCAATTACCATAACCGATGGAAGTGTAACTTCATGCTCTTTAACGGCAAAATCCACGGACACTTCAAGGTCAAGACGGAAGAACCGGTGCTGATTCTTAATCAGAATATCGTAAAGGGTGACATCAGCTATACGGTTATCGACAAAAAGGGCAACGTCATTATGCCGCTCGAAGTGCATCACGAAAGTGATACAATCAAAGGTCTTCCTTTGGAAAAAGGACAGCACGTGTATGTGCGCGCTGAAGGCAAAGATGTGATGGGGACGTTTACGTTCGTTTTGAAATAAAGGAGTCGTTTGATGCAATAATCAGCACTCTCCATCGTTGTTCATAATGCATTTTAAAAAAATCATTTATGAATAAAAGACTTATCATCTGTTTTTTAGCAGGCATCCTAAGCGTGTACTCCCTATGGGCTCAGGAGGATGAAACCTCCGAAGGGGAGATTGTAGAAACCACCCAATCATACGAACCGTTTAAGGGATTCCATCTCGGCTACACCTTGCAAACGGAATTGGTACAGCCCGCAACAGTAATGGGAATGCAACTATACAACGACCAATGGGACCCGACCGCCTTGCCCGGCATCGGTTACGCCGTCGGATTGGAGGCCTCCTACCATTTTGCAAAATACTGTGGCATTTCAATGGGATTGGAATACGGCACTTCCACAGCCGTGCAATTCAAAGTCCCTCACGACCGTGTCCACATGCGTATGTACAATGCCTCCATACCCGTGAAATTCGAGCTGCACGTGCCCATCAAGAAGGACTTCTGGATTACTTCCAACATAGGAACGAACATCACGCTCACGGGAGGCACTATGTCTATGGGTGGGGGTTGTTACGATTTTGTGCAAAATCTCAAATATTATTTTTGGCTTCACGACTATCAATTCAGTCGTGTTGATTTGCAAATGGGCTTGGGCTTTTACTACCAAATTCCGCGAGCCGGACTTTTCCGTGCCCAGGTGGGGCTGAGTGTGCCTATGTGTCAGGGCTGCTTCGGCAATTATAACCTGGAGTATTTTAATGATAATGTCACCACCGCTAACTATGGTGCCCTCTATTCGCACAACGGCTATTTGAGTTTCCAACTTGCCTATATCCATACTTTCCATAGAAAAATCAAAAAAACGATGCCTGCTCCCACATGGACCAGTTCCCTGCCACGGCACGAATTCCAGCTGAACATCGGGGATCCTTATATGGCAGCGAGCACCTGTTCACACAACAGTTTCGACATCACCGAGTATCTGTTCCCCAACCTGCAAGAGAATCCCACTGGTCCCAACGACGCCTATACCTGGCTGAACCCATCCTACGAATGCCGTACCAATGTGACGCCACTCTTCTCTTTCAGTTACCACTACCGGCTGCGCAAATGGCTTTGGATTGGCGCAACCCAAACTTTTTCGGATGTTTACCAAAACATCCTTAGTCCGGAAGGCGACCTCGAAACACGCACCAATGATTACGGCATCTCCACCATCCTGGACGTGCGCTTTTCGTACCTCAACCGCAAGCACCTCACCCTCTACTCCGGATTAGGTCTGGGACTTATGCTCAAGGGATTCGATTCCTGGTATGACGGCCAATATCACCCCAGTTGGGTGAACCTCACCTCCGTATATCAGTTGACCGCCTTCGGCGTCAAAGCTGGCAGCGGCCACTGGTTCGGAAACTTGGAACTCGGATGCGGTTACAAAGGATTTATCTCCGGCGGTATCAGTTATGATTTTTAAATTTTGATAACAATGAAAAGACATATTTCCTATATCACAATAGTATTGCTGGCCGCTCTGCTTGCCAGCTGCCAAATAGGCAAAGACGATCACGCCTGCACCCAAACCGGTAAGGACATGTACGACGGCTGGACGGACGGAATCTCCATCATCGTCAATACGGACTTGGATGTCGCCCTTTTTATGAACGAGTGGATAAACGCAACCGCAAGCCAACGGAGTGAGCTTGAACACAGTTTTTTCAGTGACGACAGGGTTATGATCAAGCCCGCCAGCAACCGCGCGTGGACTATAGAGTGGGAAGGGGACACCATTTTCTCCATCGTGTTGTTACAGGGCAACTCTCTCGATGATATCGGCGGTTGTATGGAAATCAACCCAGTATGGGATTGCACCACCAACGCGCCCAGCAACTTTCTGAATGTCGGCAGTTTCCGTATCACACACGAAAGCGAGCGCACCTGGCACATCACCGCCATGGGCCCCCCTTACCTCACCAATCTGGATTTGACACTGGTGAGTGAAACCGACTCACTGCCTTTCAACCTAGACAACCAAACGCTGACAATGACCGGCAGAGGGCTTTTCCAATATTCCTATGGAATCTATGCTTTCCCCGTAGCCAGCAGCAACATACATCTGGCTTTCCAAATCGAAGAACCTGTCACCTTCATTTGCCGCACGCGCCAACTCCATACCCTTAGAATAAACAGTCCGGAAATATACTTCTGGGAGATGTTATCTAGACTTTATTTCAATGCAGGGAAAATTTCCTTGCGGGCATACGACAACCAGAATGCTGAAAATTCCGCCATTGCCCATATCCTCAACTATGAGCAAGTAGAAATCGGATTCAACGGCATATCCCAAATTTGGCCGGTGGAAGCCCCGACTGAAACGAAGTGAGGGACAAGGTCAAATTGACAATTGATAATTGATAATTTTGGTGACTCCCAAAAGGTCAAATGTCAAAGTCAATGGCCAAAGTTTCAAAAGTAGAGAAGTATCGGGAAACTCCAAAATGCTAATGGCCAACGACTAAAAGCCAAATGCGGCGTACCAGCGTTCCGACGGCGTGTTTGTTGTTGCTATTACCGCTTTGAAACCGTAAGCAAAAAAAATTTCACTCCCACTGCAACCCTTTTAAATTTCTGCATCATTATTATACACGTGTTATGAAATCTAACGCCTTTTGGACGAAAAAGTACAAGCAGAACATCGGGAAGATGATAGGTGTGTGTTATCGCTACGTGTTGGACCGCGACCTTGCGGAGGACCTTGCCCACGACGCCTTTCTGAAGGCCATCGAGAAGGCAGACTCCTTTCGGGGCTTGGGGCGGTTCGACGCCTGGCTGATGCGCATCACTGTCAACACTACGCTCCAATATCTGCGCAATAATCGAAGTCAGATATTGGACGATATTCCGGAAGACCAACTCGAGGAACTGCCTGCTGAGGAAGAGCAAGGTGGCGACGAGGTACTGGAGATCATCCGGAAAGCGGACTTCACGCAGGAGGAGATTGTGGAGGCGGTAGGACAGTTGCCCGAGCATCATCGTGTGGTGTTCAACCTGTATGTCTTCGACCACTTCACGCACAAGCAGATAGCCGAGGAACGGGGGATTTCAGAAAACACGTCCAAATCGCATCTGGCGCGCGCCCGCAAGGAGCTGCAACAGATCTTGTTCAACAAATCAAAGGATAAGAAGAAAACGCTTATGGCTATATTACTACTTTTGCAAAGTTATCGCAGTCATGCCATGGACAGATGGTGCCATCGTGCCCTGAAAAACTTCGCCTTATCCCCGGCCAATCCAATGTCATCTGAGCAACTGGCCGCCCTTGCCGGCAACATGAAGCTGCTCTCCCCTATCGGAATGTACCAAATCCGCGTACCTTTAGCCATCGGCACATCCACAGCGCTCATCGGTTCCTTTGTGGCAATGGGGCTGAACCAGCCGAAATCATCTCCGCCTAAAAGCCATCCATCTGCCATCGTCACCAGCGACAGTTCAACAACCGTTGAACCAACAAGGCCCACACCCGTTCCCAAACAGGTCACCCTCTTTGCACCCAATGAACAAGAAGATGCTGTTCTTACGACAGATTCTGCTACTGAAGAAGTTGAAGCGTCCGCTGAGCCGGTTGTCATCAAAAAAATCATACAAAAAAGAAACACCATCGTCATTGTACAAGATACCAACCAACACTAAACAGCATATTCATGACATCACACATCATAAAAATCAGCCTTCTCAGCGCGCTCTTTGTCTTGATGGGATTTTTCCAAACCATTAGGGCGCAAGTTGAGCACCCCAACACCACTTCAGATACCACTTATGTAATTGAAGAAGAAGTTATTTATGATACCCTATATGTTTATGATTCCGCCCTTCTCCCTAAAATGAGGACCAAAAGGGAAGCCACTCCGGCCATCCTCGCGTCCCAGCGCGTGGCGAATATCTAGTACCACCG
>JAKSMD010000102.1 GCA_024400815.1 Bacteroidales bacterium
AATAAAGTATTCCGGAGGAGTAAATATGGATTTTTCGGTTTTTGACACAAAAAACCACCGCATTTTTATGCGGTGGCAAATGTAGCATATTTTCCTTTACAAACCATTGCCTTGAAGGAATAAATTTTCATGTCTTTGCCACCCTTCATGCCGCCTCCGTTGAAATGAAAAAAGGGCGGATTCTTGTCCGCCCTTTCCCCTCTATTTTGATTTGATTTTATCTATTTCCCGAATTTCCTTTCCAAACAGACTTCGTGGTAAATTTGCGTGATGACCTCCTTGGTGTACAATGGGAAGTCGGCTTTCATCATCCAATCGTAATAGGCCGGTTCTTTCAGGAAAACGGATTTCACGGCTTCGTTTTTGTGCTTGCCGAAATTGAAGACGGCATGCTGGTCTTTGTCCAACACGATGTGTCCTGCCATATCAACGTTGTGATGCTCTCTGGTGAAGGCGCTCAGCGCTTTGACTTCTCCCGTAATCGGTTTGCATTTGGTTTTCGTTTTGGGGTCGGTGTACTCTGCGCCATCATATTTTGTCAATTGCGCTTTGAATACTTCGTAGGTGGCCATGGTGTCCGCTCCTGCGTGATGTGCGTCTTCCAAATCTCCATGACAGTAGAATTTGTAGGCCGCCGACAGGTTTCGTGGTTCCATTTTATGGAAAATATTTTGAACATCAATCAGATATCGATTGCGCAAATCCAATTTCTTGTCACAGCGCAAAAATTCTTCTACCAACAATGGCACATCGAATTTGTTGGAGTTGAAACCTGCCAAATCGGCGTCTCCGATGAACGCTAAAAGGTCGTCGGCCATTTCCGCAAAGGTGGGGACGTTCGCCACATCCTGGTCGTAAATGCCGTGAATGGCGGAACATTCTTCTGGAATGTGCACGCCTGGGTTGATCAACTCTGTTCGGCAAATCTCTTCGCCATTGGGCATGACTTTGATTAACGCAATTTCTACTATGTGGTCTTTGCCTACGTTGAGGCCAGTGGTTTCCAAGTCGAAGAAAACGAGCGGTCGGGTAAGATTAAGTTTCATATTAACGCTTTACAATTTTTTCAGTGGTGATTATTTGATTTTCTTTCAGTATTCGGATGATATAGATGCCGGTATTGAATTGGGACAAATCAACTTGTCGGCCTTCTACAGCTGAGGCTGACAGAAGTCTGCCGTAAACATCGTAAATCTGGCATTGGAGATTATCCGCATCTTCGAGATTGGCGAGATGTACCATACCTGTGGTGGGGTTCGGGTACATTTCGATGGTGGATTCTTCTCTGGATGCTACTCCTGAGTGGTCGTATGCTTTTCCAACGACAGGGCGAATCATGGGCGCGCCTTTGTAGAAGGACTCATTCCAAGTGTTTGCGGTCTTATAGAAAAAGTGGCCGCGGGCATCGTTGTTCTGGTCGAAACCGAGATTCAATTGGGTGTCGTGATGCTGGTAGAAACCGACATAGAAGGTTCCCTCCAAAGCGACCGGTTCTTCTGGGTAGTAATTGACAAAATCTAAATACGCTTCAGCATGTGCCGGCATCAGGGCTGGCAGGGAATAGAGCACTTCACCCGGCATGCCGTTGTCGTCGCCCCAAACCATCAGGGTGAAGTCTGCGAAATTCTCATCGTTGAGGACGCTATTGAACCACATTCGAACGCAGCGCAAGGTGTCGGGTTCGGCCAATGTGAATTGAACGGCAAGGGATGCTTCCGGACTGCTCATGGTAGAGAGCAGACTGTAGCCGGCTTCGGCTGTTCCGTCATCGTATGCATAGTAGTTTTGAAATTTCTGTTCAAAAACGCAGGTGTCATTGCTCAAACAAGCATCGTTGGACCCTTCCATGCGGAAAATGTGGGTGATGCGATAGGTGGCACTGTCCGCATTGTCATAGCTGTAACTGAAGTCTATAGATGGCGTTGCGTGGCTAGGGTAGGTGTGCAGCCCGCTGTTGTAATAGGGAGCTGCATTCTCGTTGTTGGTCGTTGAGGTGTGTACAACGGTATTGGGCAATTTTACTACTTGGTAGTTGTAAAATGTGTTCTTGGTGCTGTTGGCTATATTGGCCAATTCATTGTGGAATTGGGTGGCCATGTCCGTTGGACGATATTGGTGCCAAGGCATGGCTTGGTATTGGCGCAAGGCAGAGGTGGTAGGCATGACGAAGGCTACATCGTTAGGATACAGATCTGTGTGACTGCGGTTCACATCCAGCTTGACATAGTCGATGTGCCATTGGTCGCAGTTGCTGGACCAGCCCACGATGTTGTTGCCACTCCAAGAGTCCAAATCCAAACTGGCATAATTGCGGAATCGGAATTGGAAATTATTGCGAAAATATTGCTCGTCGGTTATGGGAATCAGTACCTGTTTGAAATATTGCAGGTTGTTTTCTGCCAGCCATTCATCAACGGAGACTCCGTTGGTGGACCAAACTTCGTTCCATACGAATTCAGGTCCGAAAATGGAATCGATGGGCATTAGGATAGATTCTCCGGCAAAGGCATTGCTTTCGAAAATGTAGATGCAGCCGGGCATGAATGGATTGTCAATGGTGTCTCCGGCAATATAATACTGTCCTTCTTCGATGATGTAGGTGCCGTATTCGTAGCCTGTGAAGACCATGTTGCCTGTGGCATAGCCAAATTCCAAAACCAGTTTGTCGCCTGTCTCAGGTGCGTCGCCAATGCGCTCCCAGCCCACTGCGGGATAGGTTTGGCAGGCGCCGCCAGGTTGGTAATAGAAGCTAAAATAGAGGGAGTCCTCAACGCGCATGGGGCGATGTAGTGTGAAATTGCTATCCAAGCGGATAGGCAAGGAGGTCAGCGTATCGGCATGGAACGGCGTCCGCTCGGCATGGGCGTATATGCGGCCTGCTGAGTTCAAAGCATCCAAAGTGGCAACCCCAAGGGTTGGGGGTACAACAGGAAAGGTGTTGTTGATAAATGCTTGGCGATCCAGCCACTTGTTGGCGTCAGGGTATCCAGTGTAGTTTGAAAAATCGTCTATAAAGGGCAATCGGACGGCCGTCTGGGTGCGATGTGCGGCAGGGGCGTTTTGGGCCGCCTTGGCAATCGTAGCGTTTTGGGATATGCCTGTCAAGATCTCTTGCGCGGGACTCATGAAGGGAACGAGCAGGAGCAGGCAGTTTAGAATTATGGTTTTCTGTAACAACTTCATTGCTGGTTGTATTGGTTATTGTTCATCGGATGTCTCCACATCGGCACTGTCAGGAAGGGCTTGGATGTCCTTGCCAATGACCAATGTGATTTTTTCTCCCATCTTGATTTCTGTTCCAGAAGCAATGGAATGACCTTTGTAGAGTACTTCTAAAACGAGGTTTTCATAAGGACTTGTTTTTTCAATGGTCCTATCTAGCACCAATCCTTGGGCTTCGAGCATGATTTTCGCTTGACTGAATGGAATCTCTCGAAGTTCTGGCATTTTGATGGTAGGTGGTTCATCGGCCGCAATGGTCAAATATACTTTGCGACCTCTTTTGACTTTCTCGCCGGCGCTTGGATCCTGTTTGAGGACCGTGCCGGGTACGGCGCCATCTTCATAGCGGTGCTCGCTGACGACGAAGATGAATCCTTCTTGTCGGCCGCGTTGGGTCAGTTCTTCTGCATTTTGACCGATATAGCTGGGCATTTTAAATTCTTTGCCATGGCGGGTGAACACTCTCAAACATACGACAATGACGATAAGGGCCACTATCGTGATGGCTGCCGCTAATAAAATATGATAGCCTAAATGTTCAGAATCGATTTTTTTCATATTCAAAAATAACTATACACTAACTCGCAAAACGAGCTTTTATTATAACAGGCGGCAAAAATACAAAAAAAGCGGTAAATGAATCTGGTTAGAAGGTCTCGTTTTCAACGATAATCGGTTGAATGGCTTGTTCTACGGCATGTTCGCCGATGCGGGTGCGGCGCAGGGCTGTGAGATGCCCGCCGCTTTGCAGCGCAATGCCGAAATCACGGGCTATAGAACGGATGTAAGTGCCTTTCGAACATTTGATTCTGAAATCCACATCGGGCAACTCAAAACGGGTGATTTCAAACTCATGGATGGTGATGTCTTTGGCCGCAATGGGAGCTTCCTCGCCCTCGCGGGCCAACTCGTATGCGCGGCGACCTGCCAGTTTGATGGCGGAATAGATGGGCGGTACTTGCTGAATGTCTCCAGTGAGCGAGCGGGCGGCTTCCTCTGCCATTTCGCGCGTGATGTGCTCGTATGGATATTCCGCATCAACAGGATGCTCTAAGTCAAAACTCGGGGTTGTGGCACCTAACCGGATTGTGCCCGTATATTCTTTGTCTTTGCCTTGTATCAGGTCTATCTGCTTGGTCATTTTGCCCACGCAGATAATCATCAGGCCTGTCGCCAAGGGGTCCAATGTGCCCGCATGACCGACCTTTACCTTTTTGCCGGCTTTGCGTCGGGCAATGCCGCGCACCTTGCCAACCAAGTCGAATGAGGTGCATTTATACGGCTTGTCAAACAACAGCATATCGCATTCCGGATTCACGTCGATTTCCGGAAGCATGAATTTGGTGTCGTGAATGAATTTCTTTAGCATACTCCGAGACAAATGGCCAAAATGCCGACAATAACGCAATACACAGCGAACCAGATGAGTTTCCCTTTCTTAACAATGTTGATCATCCATTTGCAGGCGAGGCACCCTGTGAGGAAAGCTGCAATGAAGCCAACCATCAAGGTGCTGGCAGAAATGCCATTCATCGCAGTGCTGAAACCGCTTTCTGCAATGTCCATGAGGTTAAGCAAGGCTTCCCCTAATACGGGCGGGATGACCATGAGGAATGAAAATTGAGCTAATTTTTCTTTTTTGTCGCCTAATAATAGTCCTGTGGCAATAGTCGTTCCGGAGCGGGAAAGACCCGGCATTACGGCGATGGCTTGGCCTACGCCGATGATGAATGCGTGCCATTTGGAGATGTGCTCGTGCTGGCGCGGTTTTGCAAAATAGGAGAATGCCAGCAGGGAGGCGGTAACCAACAACATGATGCCGACAATCAACAGACCGGAGCCGAAAATGGCCTCTACTTTATCTTTGAATAAAAAGCCGACAATGGCAACTGGAATCATGGAAATCAAAATGTTGATGGCATATTTGGTGCCTTCATTCAGCTCTTGATAGCTTTTCCAATTCTGTTTGGAAAATAGGTCTTTGAAAATCCATACGATTTCATGCCATAAAATCACCAAAGTGCTCAAAACCGTAGCAATATGGAGCACTACGGTCATGGTCAGATTCTCTTCTCCGGAAAATCCGAAAAGGGTAGATAAAATGGTGAGGTGGCCGCTGCTGCTGACCGGCAAAAATTCTGTCAATCCTTGTACGATGCCAAGGATAAGCGCTTCTAACCAATCCATTAGGCTTCAGTTTCTTCTTTTTTTGCTCTTGGATGCCACATGATGGCTACGATTTCAATAACCAAACCCAAGAACATCAAAATAGGGGAAACAACGGTGCGGCGAGCATTGAATATCTCACCGTCGAAAGTGTTGGGGTCGGATACGGCACCGCCTTTTAAGCAGAAGTATCCAATAAGAAGGACAACTAAACCAACCCCCATCAAGATATAGTTGGTCTTGCGGAATAATGGAGCGCGTTTGGATGTCTTTGCGTTGTCGATATTTTCTTTTTTTGTAGTGACTACAGTTGCCATTGCAGTATATTTTTGGTTTTATAAATATAATCTTTCGTCGTTGATGCGGATGTATCTGTTAACCGATATGATGGAGATAATCGTGGTGAACAACATGCTGAAAATCAAGATGCCGCCTAAAATGATGGCGACATACATCATCTTAGAGAAATCAATGAATTCAGGGATGGAACGATTGCCGAAATAGAGCAGGGTGGCGATCAGCAGAATGGCAATGATCCCGCCCCAGATGCCTTGTATGAAGCCGTGTGTGACAAAGGGCTTACGTACGAATTTAGGCGTTGCGCCAACCAACAACATGCTCTTGATATTGAAACGCTTTGCATAAATATGCAAGCGAATGTTGTTGGCAATCAACAACATGGATATAATCATAAAGATAGCGCAGATGCCTAAAATAATCCATTGAATCTTCTTGAAGTTGTTGCTGACCGATTTGACAATGAAGTCTGGATAGTCGATGTTTCGAACAATCTCATTCTTTTTCAGCTCTTTGGATATTTTAGCAAGGGAGTCCGAATTCGCATATGCTGGGGCCACGCTGATGATAATGGATGCGTTCAGCGGGTTGGGAATGATATCCGTATAGTTGCTGCCAATGATTTTTTTGGCGGTTTCCGTATTCTCTTCTTTGGAAGAAACGCGTGAGGATGCTATGTAGGGTTTCAGCTTGATTTGCTGCTCTAAAGCCATGATGTCTGCTTCCTTGATGTCGGAGTAAAACAGCACTTCCATTTCAATTTTCTTAGAAAGATTTTTGAGGTATTGGCTGGAAAAGAACGCAAAAAATCCCAATGTGCCGATGAAAAACATCGTCAGGGCAATGCTGAAAACAGAACCGAAAGCGGACAAGCGTAGGCGGGCTTTGGTGATTCTGTCTATAGTGTCTGGATATTTTCCCATATTGTAATATTTTAAGCGCGGCAAAAGTACAAAAAATATTGTGAATAAAATAACCGTTTGACAGATGTGTTTTATAGGGATTAAGATGGCGCCGAAAATGATTTTTTTATGTATGTTTGCGCCCCGAAAATCAGGTATGAAATTATTGACGAGATTGTTGAAGTATTTGCGGCATTATAAGTCGAACATCGCTTGGGTGCTGTTGACGAATTTGCTCTATGCCATCTTCTCCGTTTTTACGCTGTCTATGATTGTCCCCTTCCTCTCGGTACTCTTCAACCAGGTGGATGTGGTGACGGTCCGCCCCTCGTTTTCGCTGACATCTCAATTTTTCATTGATACCTTTTATTATTATATGGGCATCGTGATTGTGAAGTATGGCAAAATGTACGCCCTGTTTTACATCGCTGCCGTTATGGTGCTGCTTTCCCTTTTGTCCAATATTTGCCGATATATGGGCAATTTTGTTTTGGCCCCCATGCGGTCGGGACTGCTGCATGATATTCGTAATGAACTCTACCACCGTATTTTGATTTTGCCCCTGTCATTCTATGACAAACAGCGAAAAGGCGA
>JAKSMD010000103.1 GCA_024400815.1 Bacteroidales bacterium
TGACATTTTTTGTTAGTTTATAAATTTTTTATTCGTTTATGCGCATTTTCTATAGACCATTCATGATAAACAACCCGCTGACACAGAAGGAGTTGTAAACGCTTTGCGGTCCATACTAATGAGCGTGCAAATATACATTTTTTTCAATATAACACGCTCTGTCAAAAATATTTATTTTTAGTTGCTAACGGAACAGTGTTATTAGTCAATGGTAAAGGTGAGAAGTGAAAAGTAGAAAGGTAGAAAAGTAGAGGGGCAAAATGCTAATGGCTAACGGCCAATGGCTAATGGCTGCCGAAGGCAAAAAGTCAAGGCCAATAGTCAAAGTTCAAAGTATTTTCGTATCTTTGCGCCCTTATGAAAAATATTAGAAATGTTTGCATCATCGCTCATATCGACCACGGTAAGAGCACTTTGGCAGACCGCCTTCTTCAATATACTAAAACGGTAAATGACCGAGAGTTCCAAAATCAGGTCCTCGATGATATGGATCTCGAGCGCGAACGCGGTATCACCATTAAGAGCCATGCCATCCAAATGGAATATATTTATAAGGGCGAACAATATATTTTGAATCTTATTGATACCCCGGGTCACGTGGACTTCTCCTATGAGGTTTCCCGCTCTATCGCCGCTTGCGAAGGCGCCCTCCTCTTGGTGGATGCCACTCAGGGCGTTCAAGCGCAGACCATCTCCAACCTCTATCAGGCTATCGATAACGATTTGGAGATTATCCCTGTCTTGAACAAGATGGATATGCCCGCCGCTATGCCTTTGGAGGTGAAGGACCAAATCATTGACCTTTTGGGCTGCGATGAGTCCGATATCATTGAGGCGTCTGGCAAAACCGGTCAGGGTGTGGAGCAGATTCTCGAAGCCATTATCGAAAAGATTCCTGCCCCGCAAGGCGATCCTCAAGCCCCGCTGCAAGCCCTTATCTTTGACTCTGTATTCAATTCTTTCCGCGGTATCATCGCCTATTTCCGTATCTTCAACGGCACTATTAGTGCGCACGATATGGTGAAGTTCGTTTCTACTAAGCATGAATACGATGCTGACGAAATCGGCGTGCTGAAGATGGACCGTGTGCCTAAGGCGACTTTGTCGGCCGGCGATGTGGGCTATCTGATTACGGGTATTAAAACTTCTACGGAGGTGAAGGTCGGCGATACCATTACGCATGTGGCGCGCCCCTGCGAAAATGCTATCGAAGGCTTCCAAGAGGTGAAGCCGATGCTGTTTGCCGGCATCTATCCTACCGATGCCGACCAATATGAGGACTTGCGTGCCTCTTTGGAAAAACTCCAACTCAACGATGCTTCTCTGACCTTCGAACCGGAATCTTCTGCCGCTTTGGGATTCGGCTTCCGCTGCGGCTTCCTGGGACTGCTCCACATGGAAATTGTGGAGGAACGCCTCGACCGCGAGTTTGATCAGGATGTGATTGCCACCGTGCCCAATGTCTCGTATAAGGTGCAGACCACCAAAAAGCAGTGGATCGATGTGTATAACCCTTCTGGCATGCCCGAACCTACGGAAATTGACCATGTGGAAGAACCCTACATCCGCGCGCAAATCATCTCCAAAGATGATTATATCGGCCCTATCATGAAACTCTGTATCGACAAGCGTGGCATGCTCGTGAACCAGCAGTATGTGGCCGCCAATCGCGTAGAACTCACTTTCGATATGCCGCTCGGTGAGATTGTCTTCGATTTCTATGACAAATTGAAGAGTATCTCCAAAGGTTATGCTTCTTTTGACTATCACATCACCGATTTCAAACCGGCCAAACTGGTCAAACTAGATATTTTGCTCAATGGCGATTCTGTGGATGCCCTGTCTGCTTTGATTCATGCAGATAATGCCTATGCATTCGGTCGTCGTATATGCGAAAAATTGAAAGAGCTGATTCCGCGCCAGCAGTTCGAAATTGCTATCCAAGCAGCTATCGGTTCTAAAATTATCGCCCGTGAAACTGTAAAAGCTGTCCGTAAGGATGTTACGGCCAAGTGCTACGGCGGCGATATTACCCGTAAACGCAAACTGTTGGAAAAACAGAAACGCGGTAAGAAGCGTATGCGCCAGATCGGTAATGTGGAGGTTCCACAATCTGCCTTCTTGGCTGTCTTGAAACTTGACTAAGTGAGCAATGAGAACTGAAGGATGAGCATTTGTTTTTCAGTTCTCATTTCTTACTATATAATATTATTGTATAATTTATTCCCATGAAACAAACTTTTCTCTCCAAATTAGCAGAAAGCATCATTGCTTCGGGTGTTGCCCTGTCAGACACGTTGATTGTGCTCCCCAACAAGCGTGCCCAACGTATGCTGCTTCGCGAAATTGCGGGCCATTTGGACAAGCCTGTTTTTGCCCCAACCATTTATACTATTGAGGATTTTGTTGAATACCTGTCTCCCTTGCGCAAGATGGAACAATTGGAATTGGTGGTGGAACTCTATCAGGTTTACAAATCCTATCATACTGCAGATGAGCATAACTTGAATGCGTTTCTTTCTTGGGGGCCGGCTTTCCTATCGGATATCTCCGATATGGATGTGCAGCTTCAAAATTGTGAAACCACTTTCAAGGATTTTGCCACAGAAAAGTCCTTTGAAATTTCTTTTGGACAGGATGCCATCAGCGTCGGACAGCAGGAAAAGATTAAGTTCTATGCATTGCTGAGCGATTTGTATCAAAAGTTTGTGCAGCATCTATTATACAAAAATGCAGGCTATCCAGGCCTTTTATATCGTGATTGTGCTGAAAACATGGAAGAATATGCTGAAAAGCTGACTTTCAAGCATTGCATTTTGGCCGGTTTTCATGTGCTTTCTGCTTCCGAATTGAAAATCATTCGCTATGTGAAAGAGCATTGTGACACCCATTTCTTTTTCGATGTGGATCCTTTCTATTGCGATTTTCAAAAAGGCGATAAATTTACAACCGCCTATTTCTTGAAGAACATTTGTCGGGAGCTGTCTCTTCCTTCTGAAAAAATAGTTTTCAATACGCCATATTTTCAAGAGACAGAGAAGGAGATCCAGATTGTGGGCACTTCGAAGTCGATGAACCAAATCTATTATGCCATCGACCAATTGGAAAAGATCAGAAGTCGGCAGGGCAATCTCAATGATACTGCGCTGGTGCTGGCGGATGAATCTTTGCTGCTGCCTCTTTTGACGGCGTATCATCCTGACGATATGAATGTGACTATGGGCTATCCCATTAAAGCCACGCCAGTATATACGCTCCTCAATACGTTGCTGGATATGTACCAGACGGGCTTGCGTTATAGCCATGGCGCGGCGGGCGATGCCCCGATGGCATTTTATCATCGGGATATGATGGCACTGATGCGTCATCCTTTGGTGAAAAGATATCTTTTTGTCGAAGAGGGCAATCCCACTGCGGTGATTGAGGATTACGATAAAAATCAGCGGTTTCTGTATCAAACATCCGACATTAAAGAGTTCCTGCTCCCGCATTATACGATGGACACGCGCAAGATGCTGTCGGAGACGGTGTCTTTTCTGAAACTCATGTTGGAGAAGGTGGATGTGGAAAACCATAAAACGATGATTGCCACTTTGGTGGAGGAACTGGAATCTGTCAACAACTATTTGGAACCGCTTATGCAAGAGGCGCAATTGTTGGATTTTTCAACTTTGAAGTATGCCATTTCGCAGCAGGTTGACGGCTTGACTATTTCCCTCAAAGGGGATGCCTCGCAAGGACTTCAAGTGATGGGGCTGTTGGAAACGCGTACCTTGGATTTTCAAAATGTCATCATGCTTTCGGTAAATGAAGGCACGCTGCCGACGGGCATCAAGTACAATTCCCTGCTACCATTTGACTTCAAATACGATAACCAAACCTTGCAGAACTATCTCTATAAAGACCAGGTTTATGCTTATCACTTTTTCAGATTGCTGCAGCGTGCAGAACACATTATATTATTGTATGACAATGATTCTAATGGCAATTTGGCGGAAAAGAGCCGCTTTATTACGCAATTGGAATTTGAAGTCAAGGAACGCCACTTGTCCAATATCCATTTGAAGTATCCTGTCGTCAGTTTTCCGTTCGTGGCGGAGAAGAACAATTCCATCTCGGTGATGAAGGATGAGGCTGTCAATCAGGCGGTGCTTGATTTCACATATTCAGCTACTTCTATCAACGATTATATTGCATGTCCGCTCAAGTTCTATTTCAAAAATATTTGTCGTATCTATCGTAGAGATACCTTTAACGATAAGATTGAAAGCAATATTATTGGCACATTGACGCATCATGCTTTTGAAAATGTCTTTAATGAAATTAAGTTGTTGCAAGAAAATAAGAAGCGGTATGCGGATTATAAGGCTGTGATTGAGGATTATGCCAAACATGTGGAAGCGCATGTCCGTCAGATGCTTTTGGATGATAAGGAACTCAAACTGCAAAAGCATGATTTGGAATATGGTCGTATTTTCTTGGCGATTCAGATTATTGTGAAAGATGTCAGCCATTATCTGGATAAGGTTCATGAGGAGTTGTCTGGCGATACAGTGAGTATTCTCGGCAATGAATTGAGTGTGGGTTTTCCTATGGATGTGGAGGGCAATTCAATGTACATCAAGGGTTCCATCGATCGTTTGCAAAAGGAAGACGGCCATCTGAAAGTGGTGGATTACAAAACTGGCAAAGTGAACAAAGATGCTTTGAAGTTCCAGATCCCAAATTTTGATGAGCATAGTCCAAAGGAAGTGGATGAGGTGAAAGCCCTCTTGGATGAAGCTGTTCGAGATGGCCAGCACTATCAGTTTGTGCAGCTGTTGCTGTATTTGCTTTTGTGCAAATACAATACAATAGTGGTAGGGGACGACTCGCAACCGCAAACATTTGATGTTCAAAATGCAGTATGCGGCATTGTTTCTATTCCAGATGTGAACCGTAAGGTGGATGATTATTTCTGTCCGGTGCAAATTGGCCCGGATAAAGATAATATGACGGACAGGATTCCGATGAAGGTTTTAGATATTTTCGAGCAGGTAATAAATAAACTGTTGTCTGAAATATATTCGAGTAAAACTTTCGAACAATGTCCAGACAACAGTCATTGCGGTTATTGCGATTATAAATTTATTTGCGGCAGATAGCGATTAATCGAAATCCAGTGGTTGCAGCGTATCCTTTTTAGTCTCATTGCAACCTGAGGCATCGCCTGTGTATGCGCTCGGGATAGGAAAACTATAGCCTTCGCCTTGTTTTTGGGTGATGGCGAGGTATTTGAGATTCGGGTCGCTATAGACTTTTTGCATAAACAAACCGAATACCGGCATGGCCGTGCGTGCGCCTTGTCCCAATGCGGTGCTGCGGAAGTGTGCGGAACGGTCCTCGCAACCTACCCACACACCGCAGGTGAGCACTGGCGTGTAGCCCACAAACCAACCATCGGATTGGTTGTCGGTAGTGCCCGTTTTGCCTGCTACTGGGAAGGTGAGTTTATATTGACCTCTCAATCGGCCGCCGGTACCATAATCGACAACGCCTTGCATCAGGCGGACTGTCTTGAAGGCGGTAATTTGATCGATGGCTTCATTGGTCTTTGGAATCTTGTTGTAGATGACATTGCCGTCTTTGTCGCAAATACGGGTGATGAAGATGGGTTCAACATATACGCCTTGGTTCGGGAAGCAGTTGATGGCGCCGACCTGCTCGTATAGGGTAAGCTCGCAGGCCCCTAAGCAGATGGCGGGCACGGAAGGGATGTCGGAAGTCATACCCATATTGCGCACGAGGGTGATGACGGCTTCGGGTCCGTAGCGTTTCATCAAGAAAGCAGATACTTGGTTGAGGGATTGGGCCAATGCTTCACGCAAGGGCAGCATCTGGCCTTCTTTGTAGGCTCCTGAGTTGCGCGGAGTCCAAGGGCCACCTGGGGCTTCGATGGTCACAGGCACGTTCGGCACCATCGTGCAGGGATCGAACTCGCCACTCTGCATAGCCACGGTATAGACGTACGGTTTGAACGTGGAGCCTACTTGCCGTCTGGATAATTTGACATGGTCAAATTGGAAGTATTCGTAATTGGTGCCGCCAACGTATGCTTTGACGTAGCCGGTGTTGGCTTCCATGCACATCAAACCGCATTGCAAGAAGGACTTGTAATAACGTATGGAATCAATAGGAGACATGATCGTGTCTTTCGGACCTTTGTAAGAAAAAACGGTCATGGGCACTCTCTTTTGGAACTCAGCCTTGATTTGGTCATCGCTTTTGCCCGCATCTTTCAGTACGTCGTATCTTTCAGATTGTTTGATGGCATTCCATAAGATACGCTCAGTTTGTTCTTCGGAGAGGTTTACAAATGGGGCGTTTTTGTAGCCACGCATGTGCTCGAAGAAGAGGGGCTGGAGATAGTCGCATACATGCTCTTGAACGGCTTCTTCAGCATGGCGCTGCATTCTGGAGTTGATGGTGGTGTAGATTTTCAACCCGTCACAATAGAGGTCGTAGTGGGAACCATCCTTTTTCGGATTTTCATCGCACCATTGTTTCATGTATTGACGCAAATATTCTCTGAAGTAGGTGGCAAGGCCTGCATAGTGCGCTTGGGATTTGAATTTGGAAATATCAATAGGCAGCTGCTTGATGGAGTCGCATGCGTCTTTGGTCAAGTAGTCGTATTTCTTCATCTGGTTGAGAACCACATTGCGGCGGTTGAATGCGGCTTGGTAGTGGCGGCGCGGATTGTAGGCGCTTGGCGCTTTCAACATGCCCACCAAAATGGCAGCCTCCTCCGTGTTGATTTCAGCCGGAGATTTGTCGAAATAGGTCCTTGCGGCAGACTTAATGCCTACGGAATTGTTGCCGAAATCAACGGTGTTGAAATACATCGCCAATATCTCGTCTTTGGAGTAGGCGCGTTCCAGCTTGGTGGCCACAACCCACTCTTTGAATTTGGTGAATACCAGTTTGATTTTGCCTGCCTTGGGGTCACGCGGAAAGAGGTTCTTTGCCAGCTGCTGCGTGATGGTGCTGCCGCCGCCCTTGTGGTGGAAGGTGAGCACACCCGTTGCGACACGAAACAGGGCCTTCACGTCAACGCCGGAATGCTTGTAGAAACGGGCGTCTTCC
>JAKSMD010000104.1 GCA_024400815.1 Bacteroidales bacterium
TTTGAAGAAGGTCCCAGCTTTAAAGAATTTGCAAAAGAAGTTTGCCAGAAGAGATTTGAAATGGCCTTGGGCGGGGATTTCCATTTTGACGTGGAAAATGCTTTGGCAGATCTGAGCGATGAAGAAGAAGCGGAGTTGCTGGGTGTTGGCAATTCCAAGATGGTTGCGAAATTTAATGGCATATCAAAAGAAGTTAGAGAAGCAATTGGGGATATTCCGAACCTGTATAAATATATTATTGCGGTATGGGCTTTGACTCATAAAAGAACTGTTGAGGAAGAGGCTCTTTGGGTTGTCAAAGATAGGGTGAAATGGGATACGCGATATAACAATTACAAATACCATATGTTATTTAGAATAAAACGGGGGCCGGGCAGCGGCTCATTGCAGAAGTATTATTGCGGTTTTGATACTTTTATAAAATTGGCAGATAACAATATTCGCTTTTTGATGCAGTTGATTTATATGACCTTTGAGGCGCATTTGGTGGAACATGACATTTCTGAACCGGTTGATCCAAAAGTGCAAACGAAGGTGGCGCGGCGAATTGGCGAAAAGAATTTGGCACAGTTGGAAGGTGAGTGTCGTGAAGGTTCTAGCATTGTTCGGATGTTATTTGGCTTGGGGCAGATACTTGAATATTTGGCAAAGGCAGATAATTCTTCGGTGGAGGTTAATCAGTTTGTAATCGACGGTTTGGATGAGGATCCGGAAATGAAAGCATTGGTAAATAGCGCTATTCGGCATTTGGCGCTTGTGCGTGCGCCGGGAGACAAGCGAGACGGGTATGAAACAAAATCATATGAGTACAACATCCATCCAATCTTCTCGCCCTTTTTCACTTATAGTTATAGAAGAAAAAGGAAAACGCATATCGGCATTGAGGATTTCCGAGGACTTACAATAAATCCAAAGCAGTATGTGAGAATATTTCTTGATAAACGAAAGGCGCATGTAGACGATGCTCCTGCGACGGAGCAGTTGGACCTTGGCTTGCAATAGGATGTGCCATGATAAATCTAGATGGTTTTTTTGCAGAACGTTATCGGCATCCTTCGTATATCAGGGTGCCTTCTGATGCTGTATATGTCTATTTGAAGAAACAAGAAGAACGAAGTCTTTTGGTTGATGAAATAAAACGTGTAGCGGAACCAGGAGCGAGATTTATTGGAATAGAGCTTCGGGATGAGCAAGAAGATGTTGTTGAGATAGTTGAAACGCATACTAGCTTGTGTCTGCGGTCTTTATCAGAAGTGCAAGAGAAAATCCTTCAGGGGAAGCCCAAAGATTTTTATCTTGACGCTTCTGGTTTGAATGTGAGATTGTTGGGTCCGTTACTGAAAAGTTCTTTGGCGATGACATTTCGATCAGGGAAATCAGTATTTGTAACATATGCGGAACCTGCTCGCTACAAAGTGCAGAAGTTCAAAGAAGAGGGCCAGTACTATGATTTGGCCGAGAAAATCAAAGGGATATATCCTATTGCCGGATTTGAATGTATTGGGCCGACATTTGGAGATCCTATTCTAATACCGATGCTTGGCTTTGAAGGTGGTCGCTTCGCGCATATTTTATCGCAAACTGAATTTGTAGATGGGGGAATTTATCCGGTGATCGGGGTGTCAGGATATCGGCCGGAATATCCGTTTGTAACATATGACGGTAATAGACGCCCTTTGAAAGAATGCGAAGCGTGGGAACATATTCAATATGCAATGGCGGGATCAATCGTTGATGCTTTTCGGAAGCTGGTGTTAATCCGAGAAAGGTATGCTGGGAAAAATGTCACATTAAAAATTGCGCCAATAGGGACAAAGCCACACGCAATTGCAGCACTATTGTTTGCATGTTGTTTTCCGAGGGAAACAGAATTGGTATATGATAATCCGATTCGCAAGCAAAAAAGAACTGAGGGCGTGGATGTGATTTCGGTTACTTGCGTTTCTGATTTGGTGAAGCCATACTATGACTCTTGATCCATACTACACGCCAAAGAGTTTGGCAGAACGGTTGGTGTCATTTTATAACGGACGCCCCAAACGTATCGCCGATTTTTGCGCAGGAGAAGGTCGGTTGTTGCTGGCTTGTGAAAAGAAGTTTCCTCATGCGCAATATGTTGCTGTGGATAAATCACATGCGGCGATTCGGAAGTTGCGACCCAAGCATTCCGGATGGTCGATTTATGAGGCTGATTTTCTAAATGATGAGCAGTTGGGACGATGTGAATTTAACGATGAGTCTTTTGATTTGGTAATGTTAAATCCCCCATTTTCTTGTCGAGGGAATTTGTTTAAGTTTGAATTGGATGGGTTTGCGTTCTCTGCCAGTAAGGCGTTGCTGTTTCTGGCAAGGGCGTTAAGGTTCGTCAGGAAGGGCGGACACTTATTGGCGATTCTTCCGGTTGGGGTAGTGAAGTCTCAGCGTGATAGTTTGCTGTTGGCATACCTAAAGAAAGCTTATGGATTCAAGGTTTGCAACCGGGTGTCAAACGTATCTTTTCGAGGAAAGGAGCCCAATGTAATCCTTGTGAGTTTACAACGCCCAAATGTGTTGCCGAAGTATAAGGAGCGAGTATTGAATTTATCAGTTCCTTCATGGCTACATCGGGGTTGTTGTAATGTGATTTCCGCAAATGAAAATGCAGTTCGTGCAGGTCTTATGTTTGTGCATACCACGAACCTTCAAGATGGGCGATTGAAAGATTTGAAGGTTCGCTTATCCCCTGAAGGACATAGAATATTAATTGGCCCGGCGGTCTTGTTGCCTCGTGTCGGAAATCCCAATGAGGGAAAATTTGTGATTGTGCCAACTGGGATGCGTTTGGTGTTGTCTGATTGCGTGATTGCAATTTTGTGTAAGAATGATAGGGCGGCTCAGAAAGTAAGGAAAATCCTGTTAACCTGTAGCGCATCGTTGTTTAAGTTGTATTTGGGGACGGGTGCTAGATATATCACTATGTCTCACTTGGGGCGCTTTTTGGAATCAAGGATAACGTTGGGTCGGTTGCGGATGACTTGACGACGCTTTTCTGCTTGAGTTCGAATGATTGATTAATACAAAAGTTTTGTCGCCAAGTAATAGAGATGAACATAAAGGCAACAAAAGATTTCTTGGTTTGGGGAGTTCTGGCGGTAGTGCGGTTTGTGATTGCGTCGGCATTGCAAATTTGTTTATCATATATTTCCGCAGTGGTGATTTTACACCTGGTAGGTTTTGCGATTGCAAGCACTCGATCGGTCGGTTGTGATATAAATTACTTGTATACACTTCGTGATATGCTTGGAGGCAAGGAAAGGATTCGGCTGTGTGTGGTTGCTTTTGTTCTTTTGTTGTTGAATAGGTGGATTGTAGTCGAACTTTGGAATTGGATATTACATATTTGTATGGGGGGGGCTTGTGACACTAATACATATTTGAAGGATTCGCCTTTGACTATTGATGATGAAGATGTTTTAGGCAGAAAGTCTTTTGAAGACAGAATTATACATTTGATTAAATATGCACCCGTTGTGATGGGCGCACAGTATGTCGGCGTTTGGGGCGATTGGGGCATCGGCAAGACATCGTGTATTAATCGTGTGGAAGCGCGATTGAAGAAAATGATGGGTCGGCTCTCATGCCCGATTTTCATCCGTTTTGATCCCTTAAAGTACTCGGGGAGGCGTGAATTGACGGGGGCCATGTTTGAGATGATTGCGGCCTCAAGATGGATGTGGTTTTATGGTGTTAGCGGAGTTGCGAGTTGTGTCGGGAGCCGATTGGTGGCAACAAAATTGAAGGGATTGGCAGAAATCCATCATTGGACCACGGAGATTGTAGGATTTTGCTTCTCGCTTTTTGCTTCTCAGGAGCAAATTCAGAAAGGACTCGGCGCGGGATTGGCAAGGTTGAACCGTAGAGTTGTGGTAGTCATTGATGATTTGGATAGACTACCGCAACGTGAAGTCTGCGCAATGGTTCGCATGTTAAAGTCAATTGGAGACTTACCGAATGTGGTGTATCTAATTTTGGCGAATGAACCGTATTTGGCGGCTGCTGTTGGTAGTATGGTTCCCAGGGTGCATGATAAAGGGATTGTCGATGGACGCGATTTCTTAAAGAAAATGATTTTTGATGTTGTTGAACTGTCGGAGATCACAGAAGCGGAATTACTTGTTCGCTATCTCCGTAACTGCATTAAGAAGTTTCAACGTGATTACTGGTTGAAGTTTGATATCGAGACCTGTGACCATGTATATTTCGCGCATCATTTTCTTCGAAATGTTCGTGATGTTAAGAGATTAGTAAATGCAGTCCATGCAGCATTGGAAGAGCTTCAGTCAAAAGATGCGGGGATTGGTGTGAGTGTTGATCTTGGGGATCTTGTTGTTCTGGAAGCTGTTCACATGAGATGGCCAGATTTTTATCGCATATTGCAACGGATGTATTCGACATTTTTAGTTGCGCCGCAGCGGACGCTTCGTGGCATCCAGGTTCGAAGCGAATACTTCAAGTTTGTTCCTCCAGACGATGTGGAAGTTGTGCAATCGTTTTTGAAGGAATTTTTAGGTATAGTTCCGTGTCAAAAACCATATGGGAATTTAGGTAAGTTAGAATTGGTGTGGGAGCTTAGGTCGCCGGCGAGTTATGAGTTATATGAAACTTACAGACTTGCCTCAGAGTTTTGTTTTGAGAACTACTTCGCAACAAATCGTCCTAAGAAAGTGATACCTCGAGCACAACTGTTTGCGGCATTTGAGTACATCGACAGTGGCAATGTGGGCGAGTTGACAAAGTCGATGCTTGTAATGAATGTGGCTTTTTGTTTGCCGGAGTTTTTATTTGTGATAGAGGAAAAATACCGGGAATGTCAATTGTCGCAAGGGCAGACAATTTTCTGCGCACTCTCATTAATTGCAGATGAACCGTTGAAATTGGGATCGCTTAAGTGCAAATCAGTACAAAGATTAGGTAATGTCTATTCTAGGTCTTTAGAATTAGCTAAAGGCTTGCTGTGTAAAGAGTTTTCCGGCGGGAAGAAATTGGATTTGGCGGAACTAATTGAGCGCATAGATTGTAAGTCATGTGTTCTCTTTTCTTCTCTTCTTTATGATGAAGTAGAGCGTCTTGCAAATGGTGGCGAGATGCAATTTGTTAATTTGGAGGATATTTGTCGATTGGTACGCGTGCTGTATGACCGTATCGATTCACGCATGCTCGTCGGGGCGTGTGATAAAATGCCGGGAGCATCAAGTGCATTAGCGAATATTAGTTCTGCAATGCAAAAGTTGGCGATCAGGACGGGGGGCATCTCTTGTTGGCGAGATTATCATAGCGAGAGTGTCCCGGCGATTGAAATAATAGTATTGGGGGTCGAAGACGATGAGAGGTTAAAAAGAACTTTGTCATCCGTTTTGACATCTATCGATTCATATCAAGGTATAGTCAATGCACGAGTTTGGATCTTGTGTGCTTTGAATTCTGATGCTCGACGTGAAATGGTTGACTGTATGAAAGTGTTTTTTAAAGGGATTGATTTAAGGATTCAAACGGCATGGCCAGAGATGACTTATCGTTGGGTAACGTTTATTCGTTCTGGTGATGTTGTGACACGGAACTGGTTTCCGGTTCTTGCGTTTGAGAGTTTCCATTTTAGTGTAGACATCGTTTCTTTTAATTATTACTTTGAATGCTTTGAGGTAATGAGATATCAGCATTTGAAGGCTATGGATCACAGCGTAAATGTTGAGCCATATGTAAAGAAGGCGTTGAAGGGTAATATGGTGGCCGACTCTTTTTGGGCTAAAATGTATCCGAGCAAATGGTTTAACACGCTATTAGCATCGCAATGCGATGATGATGTTTTGCGAAGGGTTGTGTGTGATAAGCTTTTTAAATGTAAGAAGATTACACATGTTGATAAAGGACTTCTATGCCACAAGTTTATGCTTAAAGATGCCGTAAAGAATGATAAAGCAAATAGATGGCTTTTGTCATGCCGGTTAGTCGCCGATGCCTCCGAAACTATCTATTCGGAATTTGCCGTTTGTTGTGCAATCGCCCGGATAATTCAATGTGCAGCTTGGAGAATCTTGTTCTTTGAGACGTTGATACATAAGCGTATGGTTGATGAGATTTGTCCACGCAAATGTTCTGCTCTTCGGATGAAGTTGTTGCTTTGTGCGCATATCCCTTGGATTCATAAGGTATTCTTCCCTCGATATGAGCAACAATACATTGATGGTGAGACCTTGATATAAATGTATGTCTGGGTAAAAAACCGATCGGGCAATGGGAACTTGGCCTGCGGATGGAGAATAAACCACTATGTTGCGGCTCTGAACGTTGAGAAAAGGCCGTCTTGTGGTCTTGGGTTTTTTCAGTTAAAATATACACATTCTTTGCGAGACGCAAAAGTAGATAGACAACGGAGGTGGGGATATGAGTACAATTAAGAAACTAGTAACCGACGAGCTGCAGAAAAAAGACAAGCATTGTGATGAAGAAATCATCAAATTGTATATTCGGCACTACGCGAATACAGCTTGCAAATTTTACCCGGACAACACAGACGGAGGGTTGGAATTTTGTTCCCTGATGCTATCGGTCATGCCGAACTTCAATAAGTGTAAAGAAAATCCGTCGGGAGAGAAAGTCTTCGTAAAGGCGATTGAAAAACTGGTTGAGAAAGCAATTGACGAACAAGATGATTTACAATCCTTCCCGCAGCTTCGAAAGAAGCTTGTGGAGGAGATAGTGCCCAGTCGGCCCGTTGCATGTGGACTGGAGTGCACAAAGCGGGAAGCGTATGCTGTGCGCGAGGAGGTGCCCCGCATCGTAGAGCATTGCGGTGCATCAGCAGACTTAGCGAGTTTTTTGCGGACGGAGATGCTCTGACAATGGTCACATTTGCTGTGGGGAATCTTATTGTTTGAAGTCCCAATGACACTCACATTCGAAAGCGGGATGTCTGTGGTGCTGCATAATTTTCTCGGGAAAGGCTGCGATTGCCTCATTGAAGACAAGTGTAATATTTTGAGGAAGGTGACATGAGTGGTGATGGGATGGCGATGACCGGGGGATGCCTCCGAACCCCCGATTGGATGGCAAGCGGGCGGCGGGTGAAATGCGCCGCGGGCG
>JAKSMD010000105.1 GCA_024400815.1 Bacteroidales bacterium
GAACCGCTTCATAGACCTGTTTTTGACGCGGGGAGAACTTACCGTTGACAGGCACCGTTCTGGAGCAATCGCCAGCATAGTTAGCATATTCAGCGCCAAAGTCCATCAGCAGCAGATCGCCATCCTGCATAACTTTATCATTTTTAATATAGTGTAAAATGCAGGTATCCGGGCCAGCAGCAATAATTGGGGCAAAGGAGTGTGTTGTGCCGCCATTGCGAATCACCTCGTAGGTCATTTCGGCTTCCACCTCATATTCATATTTTCCAGGTTGAATAGCCGTCATGGCACGTTCAAACATCTTGCGTGTAATATCGCAGGCCTTCTGCATCACAGTCAATTCTTCCACAGACTTAACCACACGCAGAGGGTACAAAATAGGCGCCAGACGACGAAAATCGTGCAAAGGATAGTCCGCTTTCAGTTGTTTAGCAAAGCGAACTTCGTGGGTCGGATAGTCCGGTTTGATGCGCGGATCTTCTGGGATGTGCAAATACACATGTTCTGCATGCATCATCAAATCGTTCAGCACAGATTCAAAATCATCCACAAACAGGACCGTTTTCACGCCCGAAATTTCAGCTGCCTGCGACTTGCTCAGGCGATGGCCGAACCATACAATCTTTTCAGGAGAAGGGTTCTTAATAAAGAGAATCTCGCGATAAGCTGGATTCGGATGCCATGGGGCGAGCGCCAAGTAAGTATCTTCCTGGTCAATGCCACAAAGATAAAGCAAATCAGAGTTTTGACGGAAAGGCTGCGTCGTGTCGCCACAACGCGGATACTCATCGTGGGAAACCAATACGGCAATAGAATTTTGTTCCATCTCGCCCACTACATTCTTACGATTGCGGGCATAAAATTCGGGGGTAAGGGGTTGATAACGCATGATATTTGGAGTTATGAAATTACAAAGTATTCGAAGTAACGATTTTTAATCGGTTTATTAATCTGTTTAGGGCGGCAAAGATACAAAATTTAAGTTTGACATTTGCCTGCGGCTGCTATTAGCCTTTACCCAAACCCTGAAACCTTGACTTTGACTTTTTTGCCTGCGGCTGTGGACCATTAGCCTTTCACTTTAGGCAATTAGGACCCGAAAACTTTTGTGCATTCGGACGCAATGAATTGCGTCCCTACAATAGGACAGACATAGCCCTTGCACATTCTCACCTCTCACATTCTCACTTCTCACCTCTCACTTTTTGGTGAGCATTCCCTCAATTGTCAATGGTCAATTCTCGATTGTCAATTCTCTCAAACCTCCTCGCTTCGTAATCTTATTTTTTGTAACTTTGCCGCCCTCTATTATTAATGTATAAAAAACTTAAAATTTAAGATATTATGATGAAACCTAAAATTGTTATTGGCAACTGGAAAATGAACAAAAACTTCGACGAAGCTGAAAATTTAATCTGCGAAATCGGAGAGAAATTGGAGAACTACAACCTTGAGACCGAAGTGGTGCTCTGCCCGCCATTGGTTTATGCTGAGTTGGTTACCGATATTGCTGACCAAGATAACGCACAATTCTATGCCGGCGTTCAAAATGTCAGCGAATATGAAAACGGCGCATACACCGGAGAAGTTTCCGCTGAAATGCTCGCCAGCATGAATGTGGCATTCTGCATTGTAGGTCACTCCGAAAGAAGAAAATATTTCGGTGAAACCAATGACATTGTCTTGAAAAAAATGCTCCGTCTGCTCGCCAACGACATCGTTCCAGTGATGTGTTGCGGTGAATCCCTTGACGAGCGCAAGTCAGGTTCTCATTTTGACGTGGTCAAAAAGCAAATCGAAGAGAGCATCTACAACCTCACTCCAGAACAGATGGAACGCACTATGATTGCCTACGAACCGATCTGGGCTATCGGCACCGGCGAAACAGCAACGCCTGCACAAGCTCAAGAAATGCTGGCTTTCATCCGTTCTCTCATTGAAAAGAAATTCGGCACCGAAATGGCCGTTAGCACCTACATCCTCTATGGCGGCAGCTGCAACGCTAAAAATGCACTTGAACTCTTCTCTCAACAAGATGTGGACGGTGGTCTCATTGGCGGCGCATCCCTTAAAGCAGACGACTTCATCAAAATTATTGAAGCCGGCGAAACCGTCTGCAAAGACAACTAATTCCTACGACTCTAATCTTTCAGATAATGTCCAAAAGATTCCTTCTATATCTAATCCTATCTATCTTCATCCTCCCGTGCTTCGCGCAGGAGGATGAAGATCCTTGTCAACCGACAATGGACAAAGTTAGTGAGAAAATTTTCAAGAAGGCTCGCGACTTGCACAAGAGTGGCAAGAAGGACGAAGCTTACGCCCTCTACAATCAAATCTTAGAGGAGCACCCTGATTATCTGGAAGTAAATTACTATTATGCTTTAGGTCTCTACTTGCCTCTGGAAGCCAATCAATTTAAGGCTACCACAAAAAGCAAGTCCGATCTGACTAAGGCACTGAATGCCTACCGTCGCATGTACGAGGTATGCCCCTATTACAAAATCCAATACAACATTTACGCTGCTCGGTTGGCCTACTTCAGCGAGCAGTTCACTGACGCCATCAAGTTTGCGACCGTCGTTGTTGAAAACCCAGACGCCTTCACGGGCAACCACGGGGACTCCATTGTAGAAGAGGCCAAGGTAATCCTCAAAAAAGCGAAATTCTTCGATCAGGTGCTGAACCATCCCGTTCCTTTCGAGCCCAAACGCGTAAGCGGCATCTCCACCAAAGCGGACGAATATTTGGGCACCCTTTCTCCTGACGGCGACTACTTCTATTTCACCCGCCGCATGGAAGTGCCTGACGAAAGTCCTTTTGGCGGTGGCGAGACCATCACCAAGGAGTTCTTCAGCTACAGCAAGCGCAAAGGCAGCAACTTCGGCATGGGAGAGCCGCTGCCCTCCCCTTTCAATGCGTCACGCGGCGAAGGCAGTCCTACCATCAACATCACCAACGACCTGATCATCTTCTCCAAACTGGTGCCTACCACCATCAACAACCATACATATAACAACTACGACCTCTACTACTCTGAATTCGTAGATGGCGATTGGACAGACCCCAAAAGTTTGGGACCAAACATCAACCGCAAAGATTCATGGGAGTCACAACCCTCCCTCTCCTCCGATGGCAAATTGCTATTCTTCGCGTCTGACCGTCCGGGCAGCATTGGCGGCTCCGACATTTGGTTCTCCGAGCGCAATAGCGACGGCACCTGGCGCAAACCCGTCAACTTAGGTCCTACCATCAACACCGCTTACGACGAGCGTTCTCCCTTCTTGCATACCGACAGCAAAACGCTTTACTTTTCTTCCCAATCCTCCCCTTCTGCTTCGGGACACGATGGTATTGGCGGGCAAGACATCTTCTATTCCAAGCTCAACGAGCGGGGCAACTGGTCAAAACCCGTGAACTTGGGTTATCCCATCAACTCCGATGGCGACGATGTCAACTTTTTCGTCAGCTTGGATGGCAAAACGGGGTACTTTTGTTCTCGCAAACTGGAGAGTGATGAGAATCGCGACGACTGGAATTTCTACGAATTCGAGTTATACGAAGATGCGCGTCCACACACGATGATTATCGTCAAAGGCGAAGTTAGTGCCGATGATGACAACCTGGAAGGCGCCACAGTGGAAATTCGCGACACGGCCACCAACGTCATTGCTACTGGCGTGGTCAGCGCCAACAACGGCAACTATGCCGTGGCCACCGAAGTCAAAAAGGACGATCCACAACCGGTGATTGTCACCGTTAAAAAAGAAGGACACACCTACGATTCGCAAATCATCATGCCGGAACAAATGGACTCTGCCGTGGTTACCAAAAATGCCGAAATCAAATCCATCGAGACGGGCAAGATCTGCGATCTGCGTGACATCTATTATGAAACCAACTCTTACACGCTCACCCCTGCCTCAAAGGTTGTATTAGCGCTGTTTATTCAATTCCTGAAAGACAATCCGACGGTCAAGGTCGAAATCCAAGGCCATACCGATAATGTGGGTAATGATGACGCCAACTTGCGTCTGTCGGAGCAGCGTGCTAAATCCGTTTACGACTACGTCATCAGCAAAGGCATTCCTGCCAGTCATCTGCGCTATAAAGGTTATGGCGAAAGCCAACCTATTGCAGACAACAACACAGCTTCTGGTCGTGCTAAAAACAGAAGAACCGTATTCTTGATCTATGAAAAATAAAAAGCTCTACTTTCTCGGCATCGGCGGTATCGGCATGAGTGCCATCGCCCAATATTTTCTTTCTGAAAACGACGAAGTATATGGTTACGACCTCACCCCGTCGCCCATCACCGAAATGCTAACGCAAAAAGGAGCCGTCATCCACTTCGATGACAACATTGAAAAAATACCCGGCAATATAGACTATGTGGTCTATACGCCTGCTGTGCCCCGCACAAACCAAGAGTTCCAATATTTTGTAGAGCACGACATCCCCATGTACAAACGTTCGCAGATTCTGGGACAGCTTACCGAGCAGATGCCATCGATAGCTGTTGCGGGCACACACGGCAAGACGACCACCACATCCATGGTATCGCATCTACTTGCCCCGGAAGTGAGCATTGCCGGTTTTATCGGCGGCATCGCCAAAAACTTCAACGACAATCTTGTATTAGGACACAAGCCGGTATTAGCCGTAGCAGAAGCCGACGAGTTCGACCGTTCGTTCTTAACTCTTCATCCATCTGTGGCTATCATCACCTCCATAGATGCGGACCACTTGGACATCTACGGCACGCGCGAGAACTTAGTGGCGGCCTTCCAACAATACGCCTTGCAATCCAAGACGCTCATCATCGAATCCCAAATAGCAGATCAGATTCAGCATCCACACAAATTGGTCTATGGATTAAATGAAAATGCCGATTATTATGCCTATAACATCAACTTGGCGCCCAATTGTGCCACCTTTGATTTGCACACGCCAACCGGCGAGCTGTTGAAATTGCAACTACATGCCAACGGAATCTACAATGTGCTCAATGCAACCGCCACGATTGCCGCCTTATGCGAAGAAGCCAAACGCAATTCTAATGTGAAGACAGTCCTATCTGACGAGCACATTCGTACCAAGTTACAGACCTTTGCAGGCGTCAAGCGCCGTTTTGACTATATCCTAGACCGCACAGACCGGATATTCATTGACGACTACGCACACCATCCTGAAGAGATGCGTTCGTTCATCACCGCCGTTCAAAAGATATACCCTGGCAAGCATATCTGCGGTATCTTCCAACCGCACCTCTACACCCGCACCCGCGACTTTGCCAACCAATTTGCAGAAGTGCTGTCGCTCTTAGACGAAGTGATCTTATTGCCCATCTATCCGGCCAGAGAAAAGCCCATTCCCGGCATCACCTCCGAATTCTTGCTAGAGCAAATCACAACATCCAACAAGCGTGTACTGCAAAAAGAGGAGTTACTGCCCTATCTGCAAACACACAAACCAGACATCCTGCTCACCATTGGTGCAGGCGACATAGATCGAATGGTACAGCTGTTGGCCGAAAACCTATAGACATTAGATTTAGGGTAACACGCTTCACGGCTCACAGCTTCACACCCATTAGGATTCCATTTTCAATTTCTAAGAATTTCTTCTTCTGTCAAACCGGTGGTTTTAGTGATGATTTCAATATCAACACCTTGTTCTAACAACAATTTAGCCATAGCAAGTTTGGTTTCAGCTCTTCCTTTTGCTTCACCTTTTGCTTCACCTTTTGCTTCACCTTTTGCTTGGGCAAAAGCCACCGCTTCGCGCACGTCCGCGAACTCTAAAATGCTTTTGTTGTAAGTTGCTCTTTCCATAGTATCCATGTTTTCATATTCGCACAACTTGAAAAATCGCTCGAACACGATATCGCCTTGCACCCATTGAGGTGGTTCTTTCATATCGTGGACATGCTTCAGCAGATATAACCACTTGTCGAATCTCGACAAATTCCCTGTATCTTTTTTCAAGCGTGCAAATTTAGACAATTCTATGAAATAATAAGCAGGCGTCTTCGAAAATATTTTATTCTCGTCATCTCGGTTCCAGATCTTCCAAAAGAAGCGCTCGCTATTCTCGAATTCAGCCATCTCGTAGTCTAGGATGTTCACCGATGCCACGCGCGGAATGCGATACTCATCATCACCCACCTGCACTTCACGGCTGATGATCCTGCTGACATAGGTATTCACTCTTCTAAAGAACGAAGGCCGTTCAGCCCTTTGCATCTCGATAATGAATCGGTCGTCATTCTGGTTTCGGCAATAGATATCGAACACGACCTTCTTCTCCTCCTCCCGTTCGCCCAGATGTTCGTTGGGCAGATAGGTTATGTCGGAGATAATCCCGAAGTCCTCGGAGACACATAGGTTCAACAGGTCAATCAGAAGGCATTTATCCTTTTCTGTGGCAAACACGCGTTTGAATCCGAAGTCGGAGAGAGGTAGAATGTACCTGCTCGTAAGTACTTTGTTTTCTTCCATACTTTTTGATTTTCATTGTTTCTGGGTGCAAAGATAGCACACATACACCTGATTTACAACAGGAAAATTCAGATTCGAAAATCATCGTAAATTGGCAGAAAAGGAAAGAAATCTCGTCAAAAATTGAAACGAAATTGTCAAACACGGGAAATGGCATTCTTCTAAGCCCTATCGTAGAAACGATAGGGTTTCGGAAGAATTTAACTTTTATTATTAGTTTTGGGT
>JAKSMD010000106.1 GCA_024400815.1 Bacteroidales bacterium
CTGCAACCCCTCCTACCTCCCCGCCGTGGGCAACGACTCTGGCTATGACCTCATCTTCTCCCGCCTCCTCCAAGGCACGGCCAAGAAAGGCGACGTCATTGTCGGCATCTCCACTTCCGGCAATTCCCAAAACATCATCAATGCTTTTGAAGAGGCCAAGGTAATGGGCGTCTCCATCATTGCCATGACCGGTGAGACCGGCGGCAAAATGAAAGATTACGCCGACATTCTCCTCAATGTCCCGTCAAAAGACACCCCGCGCATCCAGGAAAGCCACATTATGATTGGCCACATTATCTGCGAACTCGTGGAAACTGAAATGTTTGGAAAATAGGCGGTTGGCGTTTTTTTACCGGACTTTTCATCGTAGTTTCTCCGTAGTTTACATCGTAGTTTTGATTTTGAGACGCGTATTGTAGTGGTATCTTCACTTCGCAATCATTTTTTTCACATCATTCAAAAAAAATGATTACTTTTGCATTCCGTAAATTCTACGATATGAATATGAACCCCTTTGTTACGTCAGGGTATGTTTCCCCTGAATATTTTTGTGATAGGAAAAATGAGACCGAACAACTTTTACGAGACATTCAGGGCAGGAGCCACACCGTTATGATATCTCCCCGACGGATGGGTAAAACAGGACTTATCCAACATTGTTTTTATCAGGATGTCATTCGTGAAAACTTTTACTCCGTTTTTATCGACATATACGCTACTCTTTGTTTGGATGACTTCATATATATGTTTGGGAACGAAATATGCAAGCAGTTGCGTACAAAAAACGCCTTGGACATTTTTGCGCGTATCGTAAAATCCTTGAAATTGGATATTGGAATAGACGAAAATGGGTTCTTAACGGCATCGTTTGGACTTGGGGACATTAAGGATGCGAATAGAACATGGGACGAGCTTTTCAACTACATCGCTAAAGCCGACAAGTCCTGTGTGATTGCCATTGATGAATTCCAACAAATCAGTCGGTATCCGGAAAAGAATGTAGAAGCACTGCTGAGAACTTACATACAGCATTGCAACAATGCCACATTTATTTTTGCGGGCAGCCAGCGGCATTTGCTGCAGAATATGTTCGCTTCCGCGTCAAAGCCATTTTATCATAGCGCCAATATCGTATCACTTAAGCCCATAGACAAGGGCGTTTACACTGATTTTGTGCAAGAAAAGTTCTCCCAAGCTGGTAAAAATATTACTGAATCGCAAATTGCCAAAGTGTATGATTCGTTTGAAGGGCATACCTGGTATTTGCAGTCGGTATTTTACCTGTTGTATTATATGTCACAGCCTGACTGCACGGAGGAAATGATTGAACAAGCCATTGACAGACGCATTATGGACAATGAGGACGTCTATTCGTCCCTGCTTTACAGTCTGCCCGAAAAACAGCAGAAATTACTCAAGGCCATTGCAATGGAAGGGACGGCTGTGCAAATCCAATCGGCCGCCTTCATCAAGAAATACAGCTTGGCATCAGCCAGTTCTGTGCAATCTGCCACAAACAAACTGCTTGATAAGGATTTAATCACTCAAGATTCCGGAAGCTACGCGGTTAATGACAGATTCTTCGGAATGTGGCTCCAAAGGGCGAACGGTTTGGTCAGATAGACAAAGAGTATTACAGTAGATTTGTTTTTTTGTGACTGCGCATTCCATCGGAGCGATCTTCTGTTAATTCAAAAAAATGTGATAATTCGTGTGTTTTTGCTGTGTAAAATGTGACGAGCTATGTTGAAGAGGATTTTGATATGCATTCAATAGATTTCGAAGAATTCTTATGGGCAAAGTGATATGATGAAAGACAGATAGAGAAACTATACATACACCTAGTGGAAATGACTCCTCTATCGTTGGACACAAAAAAAGGCGACCGAATTGGTCGCCTTTTTCATTGAATATATTTGGAAAATTATTTTCCTCTGTATTCAGCAACGATGTCCTTAACCATAGCAGGAACCAAGCGGCCGTAAACTTTGCCATCAACGAGGGCAACAGGAGCCAAACCGCAAGCACCTACACAACGCAAGGATGTCAATGAGAATTCGCCGTTAGCGTCAGTTTCACCAACTTCGATACCGAGTGCGCTCTTGAAAGCGTCGAGGATCTTTTCGCCGCCGCGGACGTAGCAAGCGGTACCCATACATACGGATACTGGGTGTTTGCCCTTCGGGGTCATGGTGAAGAAAGCGTAGAAAGATACAACGCCGAAAACCTTAGCTGTAGGCATATGCAAACATTCAGCGATTAATTCCTGAGCTTCTGCGGGCAGATAACCGAGGAAATCCTGTGTTTGATGCAATACATTGATCAATTCACCGGGATCGTTGTTGAAATTATTACAAATAGCAACGATCTTATCATGAGTTTCTTTATTAATTTTTACTGTTATTGCCATAATTTATAATTTTACAGATTAATTAATTATTCAGCCTCCACTTTGATTTGGTTGTCAAAGTAGTGAGTGTGCAGCAATTCGTGAGAGAGATGACCGCACGGTTCGCCAAGATATTCTTTGTAGATAGCTTGGATGGACGGGTTCTCATGAGATTTACGGATCGGCATTTCTCTATCGGCTTGGTAAGTAGCTTCCCAACGAGCTTTGATGATGCTGGAATCGCCATGGTGATAAGGTTGGCCAGCGCCGTCGATACAGCCACCAGGACAAGCCATAACTTCGATTGCGTGATACGGGCATTCGCCTTTTTCGATGAGTTCGAGCATCTTGCGAGCGTTGCCTAAGCCGTGTACGATGGCGAGTTTGAGATCCAAACCGTCTTGTACGTGTACGGTAGCTTCTTTAACGCCTTCGAGGCCACGGAGTTCTTCGAAATCAACTTTCGGGAGGGTCTTGCCTGTGATAACTTCGTAAGCGGTACGAACAGCAGCTTCCATTACGCCGCCGGTTGCGCCGAAGATAACAGCAGCACCTGTTGATTCGCCGAGCGGGCTGTCGAATTCTGCATCAGGAAGGCTGTTGAAGTCGATGTTGGCCATCTTGATGAGGCGAGCCAATTCGCGAGTGGTGATGGAGTAGTCAACGTCAGGATTGCCGTTCTTAGCGAGTTCTTCACGACCGGTTTCGTATTTCTTAGCAACGCAAGGCATTACGGAAACACAAACCATATCTTCGCGTTTGCAGCCGATTTTGTCTGCGAAGTAGTTCTTAGCGATAGCGCCGAACATCTGTTGCGGAGATTTAGCGGTTGAAGGATATTCTCTTAATTGCGGGAAATGTTTTTCATAGAAGTTAACCCATGCAGGGCAGCAAGATGTCATCAAAGGAATCTTAACGCTCTTGTCGCCAGCAAGGAACTTGGTGAGGCGGCCGATCAATTCGGTACCTTCTTCCATGATGGTCAAGTCGGCAGACCAGTCAGTGTCGAATACATAGTCGAAACCGATAGCCTTGAGAGCAGCGGTGAGCTTCTTAGTTACGATGGAACCAGGAGCCATGCCGAATTCTTCGCCGAGAGCAACACGTACAGCAGGAGCAACTTGGACAACGGTCTTCTTAGCAGGATCAGCGATGTCGCGGAGAACCTTACCGTTGTTGTCAACTTCTGTAAGAGCGCCAACTGGGCAAACTGCAACACATTGGCCGCAGAATACGCAAGGCGTTTCGGTGAGTTGTTTTTCGAAAGCGGTAGAAACGACTGCTGGGAAACCACGGTGGATAGCGGAGAGTGCGCCAACGCTTTGGATTTCGTTACACATTGTTTCGCAGCGACGGCACATAACGCACTTGTTCATATCGCGAACGATAGAAGGTGAAAGTTCTACTTTGTAAGAAGATTGTGTGTGTTCAGCACCGGTGAACGGGTTTTTGCGGATGCCGAAGCGGATGGCGAGGTCTTGGAGTTCGCAGTTGCCGCTCTTAGCGCATTGCAAACAATCGTTTGGATGGTCGGAAAGGATCAGTTCCAACACCGTTTTGCGAGCGTTGAGAACGCGCATGGAGTTGGTTCTGACAACCATATCCGGCATACATTCGGTAACGCAGGCAGGAGCGAGGTTACGACGGCCAGCAACTTCCACTACGCAAACACGGCAACCACCGGGTTTGTTGTGGAATTTGAAACCTTCCAATTCGAAATGGCAAAGGGTAGGAATATCGATACCCATGCCTTTAGCGGCTTTAAGAATAGTGGTACCTCTTGGTACTTCAACTTCTCTATTATCTATTGTTAATTTAATCAAATCCATATTAATACCCTTTTACTATTTAATACTAATTGCGTTGAACTTACATTTTTCGATACAGGTACCGCACTTGATACAAGCGTTTTGATCGATTTCATGCGGGTTCTTAACTGTACCATGGATAGCGCCGACAGGACAATTGCGTGCGCAAGCCGTACAACCCTTACATTTGTCAGGATCGATGACATATTGTTTCAGAGCCTTGCATTGGCCAGCAGGACATTTCTTGTCAACAACGTGAGCGACGTATTCATCCCAGAAGTTGTCGATGGTTGACAAAACAGGGTTTGGAGATGTTTGGCCGAGACCGCAGAGAGCGGTGTCTTTGATAACTTTGGCGAGGTTCTTGAGTTTTTCAAGATCTTCCATTGTACCTTGGCCCTTTGTGATTTTGTCGAGGATTTCGCAAAGTCTCTTGTTACCGATACGGCAAGGAGAACATTTACCGCAGGATTCTTCAACGGTGAAGTCGAGGTAGAACTTAGCGACGGAAACCATACAGGAGGTTTCGTCCATAACGATCATACCACCGGAGCCCATCATTGAGCCAGCAGCCACGAGGTTATCATAGTCGATCGGGGTGTCGAGGAACTTCTCGGTCAAGCAACCGCCGGAAGGACCACCGGTTTGAACGGCTTTGAACTTACGGCCGCCTTTGATACCGCCACCGATTTCGTAGATGACTTCGCGAAGGGTGATACCCATAGGAACTTCGATCAAACCAACGTTGTTGATTTGGCCTGCCAATGCGAATACCTTCGTACCTTTGGATTTTTCTGTACCGATAGAAGAGAACCATTCCCAACCCTTGTTGATGATAACAGGGATGTTGGCGTAAGTTTCAACGTTGTTCACGTTGGACGGTTTCTTCATATAACCTTCAACTGCTGGGAATGGCGGTTTGAAGGTAGGTTCACCACGTTTGCCTTCCATAGAGTGGATAAGGGCAGTTTCCTCACCGCAGACGAATGCGCCGGCACCGTAACGAAGGATGATGTCGAAGCTGAAGTCTGTACCGAAGATGTTTTCGCCGAGCAAGCCATATTCGCGAGCTTGTTTGATAGCTACTTCCAAACGGTGGATAGCCAATGGGTATTCAGCACGGATGTAAACCAAACCGATGGAAGCACCGATACAGAAACCGCCGATAGCCATAGCTTCGATGATGGAGTGTGGGTCACCTTCCAAGATGGAACGATCCATGAAAGCACCTGGGTCGCCTTCGTCGGCGTTACAGATGATGTATTTCTGATCAGCAGCGTTCTTTGCGCAGAGTTCCCATTTCAAACCGGTTGGGAAACCAGCGCCGCCACGACCACGCAAACCAGCTTTCTTCAAAAGGTCGATGGTTGCCTTAGGGTCATTTTGTTCGAGAACGGAAGCGAGAGCTTTGTAACCGTCGCGTGCGATGTATTCGTCGATGTTTTCAGGATCGATGAAACCGCAGTTACGCAAAGCGATACGCATTTGTTTTTTGTAGAAGCCCATGTGCTTGGAGTCGGAGATGTGTTTCTTGTCTTCCGGATTTTCGTAAAGCAATCTTTGGACTTTTCTACCCTTGATGATATGTTCGTCGATGATTTCGCGGCAATCTTCAGGTTTTACCTGAGTATAGAATGTGTTATCCGGCAGAATCTTGACGATGGGGCCTTTTTCGCAGAAACCGAAACAACCGGTGGCGATAACTTGTACGTCGTCGGAAAGATTCTTTTCTGCTAAGATGTTAATGAAGTTTTCTTTGATTTTCGGGCTTTCTGAAGCTGTACAACCTGTACCGCCGCAGAGCAAAATGTGATATTTGTAATTTGCCATTGGAGACCTCCTTATTATTTGTTATCGATTTGTTCGTAGTTAACTGGAATTACGCCTTCGAGGATTTCGTTGCCCATGATGTATTTGGTAACCAATTCGCGACCTTTGTTGGTGTCGACGTGACCGAATACGATAGGATCCTCACCCGGTTTTTTAACTTCCACTGTGGGTTCTGCATAGCAGTAGCCCATACAGCCTGTTTGAGATACAACGGCCTTGACGTTTTGCTTTTTGCATTCGTCAATGATGGCTTCCATTGTCTGCTTTGCGCCAGATGCGATACCACAGGTAGCCATTGCGACCTTGATCTGAACCAAGTTTTCTACGTTGTCGCCTTCTTCGCGCAACTCAATCTTGGATTGAAGCTCTTCTCTTCTTTTCTTGAGATCAGCCAATGATTTAATTTTTTCCATAACTTAAATTTTTTAGTAAGTTGTTGAATTATAGTATAATAAAATTATA
>JAKSMD010000107.1 GCA_024400815.1 Bacteroidales bacterium
GGTCAGCGGTTCCAAACTGCCCATGACGGAGGTGGCCGTCGCACCAATACGGCGCATGGCCTGGAGGAGCGTGAGGTTGGAGCCCAGTGTCGGCAACAGAGAAACGAGCAGCAGGTTTATCCAACAATGGGCATTGGGAACCGACTGGAACCCCGAAATGCCGTCATGCACAATAATATTTAATGCAAAAATCATCGTGCAATTCAGCATCAGCCAGAAAGTCACTTTCAGACCATCCATGCTTTTGACTGAAGTCTTGGGCAGGCAGGCCAGATAAGAGCCATACGCCACCACCGTGCCTAACACGATGGCCAAACCTTTGCCGCTGATGTGCTGCGTCTCCGTTCCAGAAAGTGACAACATGGCCACACCGCCAATAGCACAAATCATGGCAATAATGGTTGGCTTGGACACGCTGTCTTTGAACAGCACAAAAGTGAGCAAGGTGACCCAAACGGGATAGAGGAAATGGATAGTAGTGGCAATGCCCGTAGGAATATACTGGTAGGAAGCGGTGAGCAGCAAAGCGGTCATGGCATAAAAAAAGGAGAGCATCAGCAGGGCGCCGTATTCCCGCAACGAAACTTTCAGGGGAATATGTCGCACCGCCATCACTACTGCCATAGCAACGGTCGAGAAAGCAAACCGATAGCAGACAACATTGGAGACGCTCAGTCCCGCCTTCATCAACGGCACTGAGAACAAGGGTATCAGGCCGAAGATGACGGAGGCCACCACGGCAAAGACGATACCCGCGGAATAGTTGGATTGAGACAAGAGAATGAATTATTAAATTGAGAACTTATTAAGTTATGAAATTGAGAAGCTGCTAAATTATGAAGTTATCTCAGATTACCCCAACATCTTAATATCTTAACAACTTAACATCATAACATCCTAATAGTTATTGACTTTGAACTTGTATCCTTCCAACTTGGAAAGTTCGTCATTGGCCTTGACGATTTTTTGTTTGAGACCTTGTTTGTGGGCAATAACTTTTTCCATGAGTTTAGAATCGCCATTAGCCATAATCTGCATGGCAAGAATAGCCGCATTTTGAGCGCCATTGATAGCCACCGTTGCAACAGGAATGCCTGGAGGCATTTGGAGCATAGCGAGGGCAGCGTCCATGCCGTCCAAAGAGGATTTGATAGGCACGCCGATAACGGGAAGTGGAGTCATAGCGGCAATAACGCCAGGAAGGTGCGCAGCCATACCGGCGCCGGCAATAATCACTTCAATGCCGCGTTGATGCGCATTTTTGGCATATTCAGCCACCTCGTCCGGGGTGCGGTGTGCGGAAAGTGCTAATACTTCAAACGGAATCTCATTGTTTTCCAAAAACTTGAAAGCCGCCTCCATGACTGGAAGGTCGGAGGTGCTACCCATAATAATACTTACTCGTGCGTTCATATTCGTTGTTTTTTTGAGTCCGCAAAAGTACGAAATAAAATGCGTCATTTTTTCGTATCTTTGCCGCCGTTTTCGAAAACTACCATTTTATGAATGATTTACTACAAAAATTAGAACTTATTTATCAACGCTGGCTGCAAATTGGGGAAGATATTGCAAAACCCGATGCCATGTCTGATATGAAGAAATATATCAAGATGAGCAAAGACTATAAGGATTTGCAAGCCGTTGTTGATGCCTATAAGAAATACAAAGATGTGATTGGCAACATTGCCAATGCCAAAGACATCATTGCCAATGAAAAAGATGAAGAATTCCGCGAGATGGCAAAGATGGAATTGGATGGATTTGTAGATGAAAAAGACCAATTGGAAGAGGAAATCCGCTTTTTGCTGTTGCCACAAGATCCACAGGACAGCAAGAATGCCCAAATGGAAATTCGCGCCGGCACGGGCGGCGATGAAGCTAGCATTTTCGCTGGCGACCTGTTCCGCATGTACCAGCACTATTGCGACAAGAAAGGTTTCAAAATCGAAGTCATCTCTATGACAGAAGGTACGGTGGGCGGCTACAAAGAAATCGTATTCTCCGTCAATGGCGACGGTGCCTACGGCATTATGAAATACGAATCTGGCGTACACCGCGTGCAACGCGTGCCGCAAACGGAATCACAAGGCCGGGTACACACTTCCGCTTCTTCCGTGGTCGTGCTTCCAGAAGCTGACGAATTCGACGTGGACCTCAAACAAAGCGATATCAAAAAGGAAACCTTCTGCGCCTCTGGTCCTGGCGGCCAGTGCGTCAACACGACCTATTCCGCCGTGCGACTCACCCACATCCCATCGGGCATCGTGGTTTCTATCCAAGATGAAAAAAACCAAATCAAGAACCTGGAAAAGGCCATGCGTATCTTGCGTACCCGCTTATTCGAACGCGAATACAAAAAATATCTGGACGAAATCGCTTCCAAACGTAAAACCATGGTATCCACCGGCGACCGCTCCGCGAAGATTAGAACTTACAACTATCCGCAAAACCGCGTAACAGACCATCGTATTAACTATACGATGTACAACCTCGCCAACTTCATGAACGGCGACATTGAGGAAGTCCTGCAAGCCCTGCAAGTAGCTGAAAATGCAGAACGTCTCAAAGAAGCCGTTGAATAAAATCACCGTCTATTATTAAAAAAAAATAGTTGAAATAATGCGTATCTATTGCAAATAGGTACGCATCATTTCGCATGAGGGATTGTTGCGCAAACGACGCAATGCCTTCCCCGACAGCCTTTGGACATCCTTCTCTGACATGTCCAATTGATTGCTGATTTCAATAATCGTCATCGGCACTTCACAATTCAAGCCAAATTGAAGGCGCAGGATGTTGGCTTCCGTTTCCGGCAGCGTATCCAAGAGATTATCCATCTGCTGATGCAGCATAATCTTAGCCAATTCCATTTCTGGCGTATGGTAATCCTGACTTGGCAGTATGTCGTAAAGGTTGCTCTCCCCATCGGTGGCAGCAATAGGCGCATCCAAAGATTGCTGATGGAAAGAATCCATGTGAAGGTCCTTGACTTCATCTTCGCGAAGATTCATGGCATCCGCTATTTCAGCAGTGGTCGGAGTACGTTGGAGTTCCTGCTCCAATTGGGCCACAACCTTGTCTTTCTTGCGAATCGCATTCGCCCTGTTGATCGGCAAGCGAATAAGGCGGGGTTGCACAGATATGGCCGACAAAATCTGCTGGCGAATCCACCACACAGCCATGGAGATGAACTTGATGCCACGAGTTTCGTCAAAACGGCGCGCAGCCTTGATAAGACCAACATTGCCTTCGTCAATGAGGTCTATTAATTTCACCCCAAATCCGACATACTGCTTGGCAACGGAAACCACAAAGCGCAAATTCCCTTCGACCAAACGATTCACCGCATCTTCATCACCGGCTTTGATGCGCTGAGCCAGTTGAACTTCTTCTTCAATACTTAACAACGGATACTTGGAAATATCTTTAAGATATTTTTCCAGACTAATGTCTTCATCCCGGTTCGTAATTTGTTTTTTGATTCTAAGTTGATTTGTTTTAATCATAGTTTAGTTGTTTTTAGACATATTGTTTGATGGTAAAAATGACATTCCCATAGGCGTTTTTTTCGTTTACATTTTCTTGATTGTTTTACATTTTGTTTAAAATCAATGATTTATATTGTTTTGTCGGTTTGAGGGCATTAAAACTAACACCCCCCATAAAAGCGCGCGCGTGCACGCGCATACGCGCGCGAGGGATTCGTTTTCCTGAACTATTTTGTTGCTGTATTAGACATATAACAAAACGCCTTCCACCTGCTCGTAACCCATCTGATGCAACAGTCCCATATATTTGTCAATTTGTTCTTGGTATTTAGGATTTTCTTTTCCGGTTTTATAATCAATGACAACAACTTTGTCCTCAAAGAACACAATACGATCTGGTCGGTATTCGTCGCCATTGGAATCCAAAATTGTAGTTTCATTCAACACCTTCAAGAAAGAAAAAAAATAGGGTTTGATAGCATCATCTTGCAAAATGCGTTGAAATGCGCTCCGCAAAGTATCACGCTGCTCTTCCGGCACTTGTTGGACCAAGGGTTCAATTTCGTCTTCGTTTTGCGGAAACTGTATCAGCTTAGAAAGATAGTCGTGAACTCCTATGCCAATCAATCGCCGACTATTATCAGAAAGCGTATTTCCAGCCATTTGTGAGCTTGTTTCATTATATAAAAAACCAGACGTCACAATCATCGGCTCAGCCATATGGGCATTAGCATTTCCAAACTCTTGATTTTCTTTCGGGTTGCGCCAATCTTTTTTTCCAAAACGACAAATACGATCGTCGGTTTGATCCTTTTCAAAGATGATGCCAGAATCATCTGCCGCATCATGTTTTTGCACAAAGTCGAACAATTGGTCGCCATAACCAGTCCCAATGTTTTTATTGTGTTTGGAGATAATATAGAGCATCTCCTTTGCGCGCGTATGTGCCACATATAACAAATTGATCGTGTCCAAATCGCTTTTCACCCTTTCTTCTTCGGCCTGCTGTTCGTAAGAGGAGTCCGCGCATTTACTTTGACTCAACTCAATATAAGCAACCATATCGTCATTGGCCACATTGGTCCAAGTGGAATGGGGTTTGTTGCCTTTGGTAGAATATTGCATAATAACCACAGGATATTCCAATCCTTTGGACTTGTGAATCGTGCTCACGCGAATCGCATTTTGTCCTGAGGGCAAAGTTAACGATGGAATCGCCCCAATGACAATGGATTGATTCCACCATGTGAGGAATTTGGATATTTCCCCATTTTTATTTTGCAAATAGTTGAGCACATAGTTTTCAAAGTCAATGATAAACGGACTTTTGTTTTCTTCCAACTGATAAAAGCGGATAATCTCCTTAACAACAATAAAAAGAGGTTCTGAAATCCATTTGGCAATGGGAATAGCCTCACCAAAGTTCTTTTCCAAAATAGTCGTGAATTGCAACTTTTCAGGGCCATTGGCAGCGTCTTGATTTTTTTTGAGGTCAGGATTTATTTTTAGCAGATTATCTTGAAAAACATGCTCTTTGTGCTTTATTTTTGACAAGTAGAAAAGAATCGTACTTTGGGCCAAAATATCATTCGGATGCAACAGATATTCGAGCGTATGAATGATGAGGTTCACTTCGGCAGAAGCATTCAAAGTGAGTGATTTTTCCGTAATCACCTTCATGCCCGCATTTAGCAACAAGTCTGCAACATGCGAACACTTGTCGTTGCCCGAAAACAATATGGCGATATCGCCGTATCGATAGCCGCGGGCAAGAGCATCTTCTACGGCGAATAATATTTCCACATCCTTGATAGACAAATCGTCCTTGTGCGCGTTGAAAAACTCCGCAAACGTCTCATCTTTTTCAAATGCCTTCGGCATTTTTCGACAAACGTCATTCTCCGCTGAGTAGATAAAGGTGGTTACCAGTCCGGGTGCGCTATTTTTAACATTCTGTTTCACATCTTGATAAAAATCAGACATGTCTAACTTTTCCGCATATCCTTGAAAAAATGCGTTATTAAATTCCACCACAGACTTAGCCGAGCGGTAGTTGTCGGCCAGCACCACATTCTCATATTGCGAATCATCTATATTGGGAAAGCCAAATTCGCTCATTCGGCAAGTCTCATATTTTCCAAGCTGATAGAAAAGGTTCACATCGCCATTGCGGAAACGATAGATGGCCTGCTTGACATCCCCAAAGAGCGTAACATCGCCATCTTGGTCAAGGGCGCGATTTTGAATAAGGGGTTTGATATTCGCCCATTGCATTTTAGAGGTATCCTGAAATTCATCGATGAAATAGTGATTGTAATTCATCTTTTCAAAAATCACAGGGGTTTCATCTCCTTTTATCTCTTCATAAATCAATGGATTGGATTCCGTCAGTAGAAACAAATTATTCAATTGCTTGATTTTTTCCATCGCCGCCTGCAAGTCAAACAGCACAATGAGTTTATCGGAGTGCTTCAGCAAGATAAGACTATCAACATATTCTCTTCTCGTGCTTTTGAGGGCCGCCAGAATTTTATCAAAGCAGTCGCTAATGACAGGACGGGCAGCCTCTACTTTCGGATTGCCATCGCCACTTTTCTTAAAGCAGTCGCCCGCGGACATTTTCATCAAGGTCGCATTTATCTTAGCGTTACCCTTCACATACTGAGCATAGTTTGCTTGCACATCTGTAAAAAAGGTACTGCACTTGCTAAGCATATGCTGTTGCACATCTTGTGCGGCAGTAGCCCCTTCTTGAGCAATGGATTGGATATTTTTCAAAAATGCTTCGGGCAAAGTCCTCAATGCTTCACGCCATCCATTGATTTTTTCTTTTAGCTTCGGGATGTCTATTTGAGCCAACTTTTTAAGATACTCGTAGTTGCCTTCGGTATCTCCATAAATAATTTTCAAGGCCTCTAACAACACATGATCGATGTCAATTTTTCCGTTATCTTCAATCGTGTTGTTCAACAA
>JAKSMD010000108.1 GCA_024400815.1 Bacteroidales bacterium
TTGGCTTTAGGGAAGCAATTTCCCTGTCCAAAGTGGAGCCGGAGGGAGTCGAACCCTCGTCCAAACATGCCGCAAGATTGCTTTCTACAAGTTTAGTCATTGTTTGATTGTCGGCGGCTGCATGGTACAAGACGAACCTGGCAGCTGCTTATCTTCTAAAGTTTCGCGCCTGCATCGAAGCCTGCATTTGCTATCTGTCCCTTTATGATACTTCGGTTCGGACGTCGGACTGATTAACTTCCGAGGAAGCACCCGCGGCTAAAGACCTAGTCTGTGCGGCGGGATCCGCAACGGATTACGCTGCGAATGCATAAGAATTTTCGCCGTTTATTGGCATCGTGAGTTGAATATTAACGGAATCGTCTCACAAGTTCCGACCTGCTTACAATCCCCCGAACTTGCTGTCAAAACCGAACGGCCCCAGGGGAATAAAAGGGAGGCCTATTTGACCTCACCTTTTAATTGAAGAATTACTCGGTCCGTATTTGCATTGGAAAATACGGTAAGTCTTTTGCTGATCAAGCCAGTTGCCTTAGCCGTATAGGTGGCCTTGATGGTTCCTTTTTGACCGGGCATTACCGGCTTTTTTGACCAGGTTACTGTGGTGCAGTCGCATGAAGAAACCACATCATCTAAAATTAAAGGCTTTTTACCGATATTGGTGTAGGTAATCGTGACCACTTTCACATCACCCACTTTCAACGTACCAAAATCAACGGTCAACTTGTCGAATTTGATTTCAGCACCAGTTCCTTTGTAGGTGCTGGTGGTTTTAGCACTTGACTTTGATGAACTTTTTGAAGTTTGCGCTTGTACAGAAATCAAGCTGCAAAGTATTAATGCAATGACAATTAACTTTTTCATTGGTATATTGATTAGGGGTTAATAATTAGTTGTTGGTTCTCATTGAACTGTTGTTGCCTTCTGGAGCGGCTTCAACTGGTTTTGCGGACACATTACCCTTGATGCTCAATACAACGCGGTTGTTCGTGGCGTTTGATTCAACTGTGACGGTCTTGTTGATAGCACCGATTCTTTGGGTGTTGTATTTTACTTTGATGACGGCTTTTTTACCAGGAGCGATAGGGTCTTTCGGCCATTCAGGAACGGTGCATCCGCAACTGGAGCGGCAGTTGGTTAACAACAAGTCTGCCTTGCCGGTGTTCTTGAATACGAATTCGCAAGTCCCATTGTCACCTTGTGTGATGTTGCCGTAATCATGAACCAATGTCTCAAATGTGATTTCTGGTTCTTTTACTTTCTTTGGCTTATCTGCGTTAGCTTCTTGTGCTACTGCAGCAAATACGAAAGCCATAACGATGAACAAACTGAATACTTTTTTCATAATTCGATTTTTTATTGTTGTTGTTATTGATTTTCAAAAAAACAAATCCAAAGACTATATTATTTCTTGGGAGTTTAATGGATTTTACATTTTATTTTTATAGCGTCAATGGCCAGTCGGTAACTATCTAATCCGAATCCGGAGATGAATCCATCGCAGCAGCCCGCCAGCAATGAATTCCTTCTATAATTTTCTCTTCCATAGAGATTGCTGATATGCACTTCGATAACTTTGCAGGATGTCGTTTTGACGGCATCTGCTAGAATTATGGAAGTGTGCGTATAGGCACCCGCATTCAAGATGATACCATCATACCCTTTAGCGTTAGCTATTGTTTCAGCCAGTTTCCCTTCCTCGTCAGTTTGGAAATATTGAATGTCGATGTCTGGATTATCTTGCCGAAGTTGGGACAAAAAATCAACAAAACTAGTGCTGCCGTAAATGTTGATTTCTCGGCTGCCGATATGACTGAGGTTTACCCCGTTGGCTATCAATATACTAATATGTTGAGGATTGTTATTCATAGACGACGATAAAGACATCTTCATCTGTTTTATGCATGTTCAACTGTTCGCGCACATATTTTTCCAGCAATACGGAATCAGATGATAGTTGGTCGTAGGTGTAGATGTTGCCTACTTGGTGTTTGGTGTTTTCTATTTTTCTTTCGAGGTTGCTGATTTTGCGATTGAGGTCTTTGTGCGTTCTTAATGTATGGTCTGAGATGAACAAGTAGCACAAAAAAACGGCGATAGTTCCCCCATAGATGAGGAGGTACTTGATGGTGCGCCGTTTTTTTGTGTTCTCTTCCATATTATCGAGCGTAATTTACAGATCTTGTTTCGCGGATAACCGTGATTTTGATTTGGCCAGGATAGGTCATTTCATTTTGAATCTTCTTGGAAAGGTCTAAGGAGATTTGGTTTGCTTCTGTGTCGGTTACCTTTTCTGCACCAACGATGACGCGGAGTTCGCGGCCTGCTTGGATAGCGTAAGTCTTCACAACGCCAGGGTAGGTGAGTGCTAGATTCTCGAGGTCGTTCAGACGCTTCATGTATGCTTCAACCACTTCGCGGCGAGCACCTGGTCTTGCGCCAGAGATCGCATCGCAAACTTGTACGATAGGAGCAATCAAGGTGTTCATTTCCATTTCATCGTGGTGTGCGCCGATGGCGTTGACGATTTCAGGGCGTTCCTTATATTGTTCGGCGAGACGAGCGCCAAACAATGCGTGTGGCATTTCTGGCTCTGTATCTGGTACTTTGCCGATGTCGTGTAACAAGCCGGCTCTACGGGCAATCTTCGGGTTCAAGCCCAATTCGGAGGCCATGGTGGCACTGAGGTTTGCCACTTCCTTAGCATGTTGGAGCAAGTTTTGACCATAAGAAGAACGGTAGCGCATTTTACCCACCATACGCATGAGCTCGTGCGGCATATTGTTGATTCCTAAATCGATACAGGTACGTTTGCCAAGTTCTGCGATTTCCTGTTCGATTTGCTTTTTGGTTTTCGCAACCACTTCTTCGATTCTGGCTGGGTGGATACGACCGTCGGATACGAGCTTCTGCAAAGAGAGGCGGGCGATTTCGCGGCGTACGGGGTCGAAACTGGAAAGAAGGATAGCGTCTGGAGAGTCATCGATAATTACGTCAACCCCCGTGAGATTTTCCAAAGTGCGGATGTTACGACCTTCACGACCGATGATGCGGCCTTTGATTTCATCGTTTTCAATGTTGAAAACGGAGACCGTGTTCTCTAAAGCGGCTTCTACACCCGTTCGTTGCAAAGCATTGACAACCACTTTCTTGGCTTCCAAGTTGGCAGTGGCTTTAGCTTCGTCCACAATGTCTTTGATAAGTACCATGGCGTCGGCTTTAGCTTCTTCCTGCATCAAGTTGATGAGTTGTTCCTTAGCTTGTTCGGAGGTGAGTTCTGCTATGGATTCCAATTTGGCCTTTTGAATGGCCGTTTGGTTGTCGAGTTCTTTCTGCTTTTGAGCGGTAGCTTGGAGTTGCTTGTCGAGTTTTTCTTTTAATGCAGCGTTTTCAGCATTTTTTTTGTTGAGATCTTCGAGTTTCTGGTTGAGGGTGTTCTCCTTTTGTTTGAGTCTGTTTTCATCGGAGGCCAGTTGGCGGTTTCGTTCGTTGACGGTTTTCTCATGTTCGCTTTTGAGTTGGAGGAATTTTTCCTTAGCTTGAAGTATCTTTTCCTTTTTCAGCAATTCGCCGTCTTCCTCAGCTTTCTTCAGCGCTTCGCGTCCCGATTTTGTAAGCTGGTTTTTCAGTAGAGTGTAGGCAATAGCGATACCGATTGCGATACCTACTAAAATGCCTAACGTAATCCAAAGTCCTGTCATAATATATAGTTTAATTTTAAAATATAATGAATGTTGTTTATTGTCTTTAACATATAAAACAACAAATAGGAGGAGATATAAAAAACCGCATAAGTCCCATAGGGTTTCGAAAAACTCCTAACTGATAAGGTGAAGGTGCCGTCGCACTTCGAGCGTCCCTGGGCGATTTAGCCATTCTTGCGAATTTGGGCCTGTTCTAGGTATGACCAAGCGTCCCCTTCGTTTGTATATTCTGTTGAGTTTAACAAACGTATCCGGACTTATGCGGGATGGGTATTTCAAAGAACGAGTCTAATCAATATTGAATTTATCGGTCAGTGTTTTCAGAGATTCCATCATCGGAACTATTTCTTCGTCGTATTCTTTCAGTCTTTCTTCGTCAACTATCCATTTTACTACAAAGTCAACCAATATTTTTGACAATAGGTCTATTTGGTCTTTATATGTCCATTTTTTAGCAAAATCCAGAAAACTATCATTGATTACTTTTTCTGCTTCTCTGAAGTAGTGTTCCCACTCTTTTTTGACCACGATGGACATGGGCCGTTGGGCCACCTGTATCGTAATCGTTATCTTCCCATTATCTTCCATACTACTTATTTGAGAGCAATTTTATGCAATAGTCTATCTCCCGCACCCAATCGTTTATTTGCTGTTTTGTTTCTATTTTATCTTTTTTATCTAATACTGTTTTAGTTATCACTAATAATTTCATCTTTTCCTCTGTGTCAATCAACTGCTGCTGAAGGGCATGCTGCTTCTCTTCTAATTCTTCATTCTGTCTGCGCAGCTGCTCGTTTTCGTTGCTCAACTCAGACAAACGCAATAACGCCGCCTTTACGTTATATTCGATTTTGTTATATAGACTTTCGAACGATGCCATTGCATTTTTTTCTAGGGTGCAAAAATACAATTTTTTTTCGCAAGCACGAAGCCTCTCTTATATAAATATTGTATGTACTTTTTTCGAATGGTCGCTATTGTACTATATATGAAAGAATTGATGCCTATTGTAAACAGACCTATGTGATTAATTTTTTCAAGTTTTTTTCACTAAACTGTTGCATTGTAAAAAAAATATTGTATTTTTGCCGCATTATTATTCTAAAGTTTAACCATCATAAAATTATAGGAGACTGACTATCGACACAGATTTACTTTTTGCATTATAAACCAAAAAGAAAGGAGTTTCCTATGAAAACCGTTAATTTGACTGACAACGAGTTGATTGCCCGTTACCAAAATGGCGACGAGAGTGCTCTTCGCACCCTTATTGCTCGCTATGAAAAACGTTTGTTTTCTTTCATTCTGATTTCTGTCAAAAATAAAGAACTTGCGGAAGATATCTTTCAAGATACCTTTATTAAAGTTATAAACACGATTCGCTCCGGAAACTATCATGAAGAAGGAAAGTTCTTTCAATGGGTTATGCGCATCGCGACCAATTTGAAGTTGGACTATTACCGCAAATTGCAACGCTTGCCTAAATTCGAAAATGGGGGAGAGTATGATATTTTCGACATTATCGGAACCCAGGAAGAATCTGCAGAACAGAAGATTGTCCGTGAACAAATTTACGCCGACTTGAACCGTCTGGTTGCCTATTTGCCATCCGAACAGAAGGAAGTGCTGACCATGCGCATCTATCAGGATTACAGCTTCAAGGAAATTGCCGACATGACCGGAGTCAGTATCAACACGGCACTCGGACGCATGCGTTACGCTTTGATAAATCTTCGTAAGATTATCAAGGAAAATCAAGTCGTTATTGACTAATAATATTTTGAATTTCAGTTTGTTGTGCCAAAAATAAAGGGCGCTTTTACTTGTATGGGAAAAAATCGTACCTTTGCACCCGATTTTTTAACCTAAAATTTACATACATATATGGCAACAACAGCTGATTTTAAAAACGGATTGTGCATTGTATATAACAATGAATTGTGGACGATTGTTGAATTTCAACATGTAAAACCTGGTAAGGGTAATACTTTCGTTCGTACGAAAATTAAACATATCAAATCCGGTAGAGTACAGGAAGTTAGATTTGATGCAGGCATCAAGATTGAAGTGGCTCGCGTTGAACGCCGTCCGTACACATTCTCATACAAGATGGGAGACAATTATGTTTTCATGCATGCTGAAACTTGGGAAGAGTTGAGTATTGAAGAAAGTATGATTAACAACCCTGGCTTGCTTAAAGAAGGCCAAGGCGTTGAAATCATGTACCATACGGAATCAGATACTCCACTTACTTGCGAACTTCCTCCTTTCGTTGACCTCGAAGTTGTCGAAGCTGACCCAGGTATTAAAGGCGATACCGCTACCAACTCTTTGAAACGCGCAGTCGTCGAAACTGGCGCTGACGTTTATGTTCCACTTTTCATCAATGTCGGTGAAAAAATCAAAGTGGATACTCGTACGAATAAATATTCAGAAAGAGTTAAAGAATAATGCGTTTTGCTTCCCCAATATCGATAGACGATATTCTGCGGATTATAAACCATCCTGTTGAAACGGTTGGAACTTATTCGGATTCGGTTTTGGGAATCAATGAGTTCCACTCCGTTCAGGAAGGCGAAGTTACCTTTGTGGATTGCAAGAAATATTATCGCAGGGTCCTGCAAAGCAAGGCTTCTGTGATTTTTATTGACAAAAACGAAGAAGAAATTCCT
>JAKSMD010000109.1 GCA_024400815.1 Bacteroidales bacterium
ACTGGTTCGGCCCTGTCACCGGCTGCGCTAATGCCTATGTGATGTCGCAAGTGGATACCCTGACCACTTGCTCTATGCTGATTGTGGACAATGGCGGACTCTCTAACCATTATGCTCCTAACTCTAACGATATTTTGGTGGTTTATCCTGACCAAACCGACATGGTGACGAATATCACCGGCAATTTCCATTTGGAATGTTATGGCGATGTGTTGTCTATTTATGACGGCGTGGGCACAACCGGCGAACTCTTGTGGGAAAGCTCTGCTACTTACAACAACTCTGGCACGCTGGACGTTACCTCCACAACCGGACCGCTGACACTACATTTTATCTCCAACGCAAATAATGCCTATGACGGTTTTGAACTGATGGCCAGTTGCGTTTCGGCCACACCTTGTGTGCGCCCCGCTAATTTGACGACCAGCAATGTCACGAATCATGAGGTGACCTTGTCTTGGACCGCCTATGGGCAGGAAACTCAATGGGTGATTGAATATGGAGAAACTGGTTTTGCACCAGGTGCCGGTACACAGATTACCGTCGCCACAAACCCATATACAATACAAAACCTGACTGCAAACCGCGCCTATGACTTCTATGTTCGCGCATTGTGCTCCGCTTTAGATACCAGCGACTATAGCTTCGCAACATCCGCCGCTACTACCCAGGTGGTGACGCAAACACCGTATTTCACTGACTTCAGCAACGCTCAGGAAAATTCGATGTGGACCCTTGTTAATGGCGACCAAACGAACAAATGGTACATCGGCCAGCCCACCGGTAGTACTGATAATGTGATGTTTGTTTCGGATAATGGAACGGATGCCCAATACAACTTTGAATCTACTTCTGTCGTCTGGGCCTATCGCGATATCCAATTCGCCGCTGCAGTCCCAGAATTTGAGCTGAGCTTCAATTGGAAAGCCGAAGGCGAAAGCTATTACGGCATTTCTTACGATTATGTGAATGTCTTTATCGCCGATCCGATTGATGTTCAAGCAGGTGTCTTGGATGAATCCTCCTTGCTGGAATTGAGCGGACGCTTGAATAGACAAAGTTCCTGGCAGCACTTCACAACCGTTATTGATGGCTCTATTGCCGGACAGACAAAGCGTCTCTATTTTGTGTGGAAGAATGACTATCGCGATGGCAACAATCCGAGTGCTATGATTGACTCTATTCAAATTCGAGAACTCACTTGCGCATCCCCGTCTGACTTGGCCGTCTCTGCCGTGACGGGACAAACCGCAACGATTACTTTCCAAGCCCCTGCCAATAGCAATCAATGGCAATATGTGTATGGTATGATGACTTTCGATCCTGATGAATATATTCCGACAGATGTGCAGAATACCACTTTCACGCTGAGCAATCTCCTACCTGAAACGATGTACTATGTGTATGTCCGCACGGCTTGCTCTTCAACCGAACATTCCCATTGGACGGGACCGCTGACATTCGTGACGGATACGGCAGCCTATGTTCCAACGTGTGATGTGCCAGGTTATGTGATGGCTTCCAATGTTACGCATAATAGCGCTTTGATCACTTGGACCCCTGTTGGCATGGAAGAATCCTGGAATATCCAGTATAAGGAAGCGTCTGCGTCTTCTTGGAGTAGCAGTATGTATACGACTTCCCCTGGATACACCTTGACGAATTTGACGGAATCAACAACTTATCAAGTCCGTGTGCAGGCTGTCTGCGATGAATCGTTAACATCTGATTGGACCGATATTACCGCCTTTACCACAACGCCGGATGGTGTAAACGGTTATGTGCTGGATGCGGCAATCAGCGTCTATCCGAATCCAACTACTGGAGAGTTTACCATCTATAACGCTCAAAGCAATATTCGCGATGTGAATGTGTTTGATGTTTATGGGAAGATGCTTAATGCCATGGCGGTAAATAATGCAACGGCTAAAGTCGATCTTGGACTCTATGCAGAAGGCGTTTATTTCGTTCGTGTTACTACGGACAATGGCGTGGTTACAAAACGTGTGGTGAAGAAGTAATTGATAATTGCTAAATGACAATAGGGTCCGTGCGATGTTTTCGCGCGGACCTTTTTTGTGGAGCGTGGCGATATTATCTCGTGAACGTGCTGTTGCCGAATCTATCGACATAGCCGATTCGGCGGCCTTTGCGCGCGGGCACCATCTGGATGCCTTCCCCGAAGAAAAAGCCCAACTCGTCGTAAACGAAAGGAATGACGACCTTGCCGTTGGTGTTGACCGCTCCGAATTTCCCGCCTTTTTTCAAGGTGATGGGCAGGTTGTCGGTATAATCTACTCCACTCCAAAGCCAGAAGTTGTATTCGTCGTATTCGTAGATGCAAGGCACGATGAGGTGGCCGAGTGTGTCGATAATGCCCATTTTACCGTCTTTGACAACGGCATACAACCCAATCGGATTCGTGATGATTTCGTCGTACTGAATCGGTATGACGGTGTCTTGTTCGAAATTGACACCTCCCCACAAACCGTCTTTTTGGACGAGCACCAGGTCTCCGTATGGTTCTATGCCATCCCATTCAAACGGAATCAGCACCTCGTTCTGTCGGTTGATAAGTCCCCATTTCCCATCAATACTGGCTGGGGGAGTGGCATAGACGCAGATGCACCATAGATTTTTACAAAACTCATATATGCAGGGGGCAATGATATTTCCTTCACGGTCGCAGAAACCATATTTACCGTCTTTTTTCAAAAGAATGACGTCTGGAAAAATCCCAATGTCATCGTATTGGCAGGGCACGATGACCTTTCCTCTGCTATTGATAACCCCTTTCAATAGGCGCGAGCCGTCTGCGGAACGTTGGCTGGTGACAATCAGCCCCGAGTGCGCATATAGATTGCCGGTGTTTTCCATAAACGGGGTAATGAATTCCCCGTTGAAATCGGCGAAGGCGACTTTACTGTCTTTTTTCACGATGAGAATGTCGTCTTTGACCCAGATATCGTCATAAATGCAAGGGAGAAGGGTCTTCCCATTCGGGTTAACGGTGCCGTACAACGTGTCTAATAAAACAACGGCAATACCGTCTGTAAAAATAATTGCATCATAGTCGGACAGAATAAGGTTGCCATCGCCATCGAACAGACTGTATTTTTCAGAATAATTTCGGTTGATATGAAATCCGGGAAAATTGTCGTAAGTGGGTTTGGCACAGAACTCTTTCGTTTGAGTGTTATAATAGAGGACATCAGCGACAGCGGTGTCTTTGGCATGTTGTAAAACAGTGACGATGGAATCTTCGATGTAAAAGGTTATTATATCTGGATTGCAGGGAATGAGTATTTCTCCGTTTTTGTCGGCAAGGCCTTCCGAACAAATTGGAATGGGCTGCTTCTTTTTACAATTTTTTGAAAGAATGAAGAGATCCTCGTGTAGGGATATTCTTTGATACTCGCTCGGAATGATGACTTCGCCGCTGTATTTGATGACTCCGCATTTGTTATGCTTACAATAAAGTGCGGTCCCGTTTGGCCAGAAGTAAAAGTCGGTGAGCGGTCGCTTCCGGCTGGCTGTTGCCTTGAGCATAGTCTGGGCCAGCTGCGGCGTAACCACTATGGTAGTGGTGTCGAGGAGATTGCGACTGCTGAACAGGTCGTCCAAGTCTGGTTGGGGATAGTAGGGCGGACGGAACTCCCAATCGCCATTTTCGTCAAAATGCTCGTTAAGGATTTTGAAGTTTTTCAGGTAGTGGCGGTTGGTGACCAATTCGTAATCGTCGCCATTGTCTTTGTGGAAAAGGTACAGCCCTTCGTGTCCGGGCACTTGCTTGATGAATGGGTGGTACGCGGCAACGGTGCTGTCCGGTCGCGTTTGGAAAGCCGTGTATTGATAGGCAAAATCTTTGTCCTGCTTGAAATCGGCAAAAGCGCTGAAACCCCAGTCCATACCGTTGTAGATGATGACGCTGTCCGTGAAGATGGTGGAGTAGGGGTAGTATTTGGATAGGTAGAAGTCGCCCTGGTATTCCACGACGTGGAACCACTCGCGGGGGCAGTCGCCGAGCGGGTTGTACAGCAGGTCGTTCCAATACAGCGTGCCGCGCCAGGACTGGTAGGCATTTGAAAAGAAGGTGGTGTCAGAGTTTTTCCCCCAGTTGGTGTCGGGCGGCAGGATGGTGATGGTGTAGTGCTCGTTCTGTGCTCGTCCGAGAAGAACGGCGAAAAGCAGCAGGGTGATAATCAGTAATTGTTTGCGCATAATGTTCGTTGCTTGCGGGGCGCAAAGATAGAGAAAATTTCCAATGCGTTATTGCTTCAAACAACTGATGGGTGTACCAGCCTCAAAAAGTGGACACGAAAAATTTTTCAATTCCCATATCTTGCAGACAATCCCCCAAAATGCTGATCTGGGTTTCATGGACGAAATAATAAGCACTTTCCGAAGCTGACTTACGATGAAATTTGTCAGCGAACGCTGGAACTGCAGAAAAAGGTGCGCAAAAATAAAAGGTATGCCCTAAAAATTCATATCTTTGTTATACCTTTGCCGCCGATAAAACAAACAAGATTATGGCATTAGATAAAACCTGCAAATTGGCCTGGTTAGTGGACACCATCTACAAGGCCAAAAAGATTTCCTTCGAAGAACTCAACTGTAAATGGAAGGAAAATGAGGACCTGAGCGGTGGGGTAGAAATGGTGAAGCGTACCTTCCACAAATGGAAGAAAGACATTTTTGACTCTTTTGGTTTGATTATTGAAAGTGAAAAGGGTGGTTCCTACAACTATTATATTGTAAACGCTGAGGATATCAAAAATTGCAGCATCGAAAACTGGCTGTTAAGCACTTGTTCGGTCAGCAACTCGTTGCTGGAATGCAAGACCATCAAGAACCGGATTCTTTTGGAAAATGTGCCCAGCGGTCGCGAATATCTGGACCCTATTTTGTCGGCGATGAAAGAGAACCGTTTCATCCACATCACCTACTACAACTATTGGCGCGGTGACGAGCGCGAGCATTATGTGATGCCGTTGTGTGTGAAGTTGTTCCGTCAGCGCTGGTATATGGTGGGGCGCGTGTGGTCCACGAACCAGGACATCATCTACTGTCTTGACCGCATCCGCGCGTTCCGTCCGTCCAGCCACAAGTTCGATTTTCCGAAGGACTTTGATCCGCAGGACTATTTTCTCGGCTGCTTCGGCATCATTGCGGATCAGGATTGCAACATCGAAACCGTCAAGCTGAAAGTGACGGCGGGCCAGGCCAACTACCTGCGCGGCCTGCCCCTGCACGAATCGCAGAAGGAAACGGAAACGACCGACGACTACAGCGTTTTCGAACTGCGCGTGCGTCCGACGTACGATTTGCAACAGGAAATACTTTGGAATATGGACAACGTGGAAGTGCTTGAGCCCAAGTGGTTCAGAGATGAGATCAAGGGCGCGGCAAAACGGATTTTAGCAAACTATAAAAGCAAATAGATATGAAAGATTTTGCAGCTATAGATTTTGAAACCGCCAACTTCCAGCGCACCTCCGTCTGCAGTGTGGGCGTGGTGGTTTACCGAAACGGTGAGAAGGTGGATGAGTTCTACTCGCTCATCAAGCCGGAACCTGAATATTACAACTCCGTTTGTTCGGAGGTGAATGGGCTTTCAGCGCAGGACACCGCCAACGCGCCCGTCTTCCCCGAGGTGTGGAAACAGATAGAACCGAAAATCGCCGGTCTGCCGCTCGTGGCGCACAACAAGGCCTTTGACGAGAACTGTCTGAAGGCCGTGTTCCGCTGTTATCAGATGGACTACCCAGACTATACTTTTTACTGTACGTTGCAGAAATCAAAAAAGATGTGGCCCGGCATTCGGCACAATCTGGATGTGATTGCGGCGCGCTGCGGGTATGACTTGCATCATCATCATCACGCCCTGGCCGATGCGGAGGCCTGTGCGGCAATAGCGTTGAAAATATTGTAGCGTTTCAATCTTTGCGATTTTTGACAATTACCTCTTGAACAGCATATATCCATATTACGCCTGTGCCCTCAAATGGCACAGGCGTGCTCTATTTTTGCCTCCGAAAAAAATTAAAATCACAAACTATGGTACATCAAACAGCATCCGTTTTCACCTTTGGAGAAACTGCCTAC
>JAKSMD010000011.1 GCA_024400815.1 Bacteroidales bacterium
CCACGGCACGTTAGCAACCAGCGGTCGGGATGACATCAGGCCCCTTTCCGCAGGTACATCTATCGGCACACATGGCAATTGGGAAGCGCAAGGCGATGCCTACCTCGTCAACTACTTAGATGAGACACTTTTCCAAAGCAATGCCGACAGTTATATCGGTTTCCGTATTAAAATCAATGGAAACACGCACTACGGCTGGGCCAAAGTGCATGTCTCTGGCACCGTTGCTACGGGCCTCCAAGTGCAATGGCTCCAATGCGCATACGAAAACACTCCGAATACGCCCATCGCTGCTGGCAACACCGGCACTGGCATTCGCGATAATGAATTGCCACAGGTGGCGGCTTATCCGAATCCTGTTGTGAATGAAGTGACTATTATGACTTCGGTAGAAGATGCTGCTACGGTTACGGTATGCGATATGAACGGACGCCTGGTGAACGCCCCCGTGATGGTCTCCGATGACCAAATTCGTGTCAATATGACGGATTGTCCAGCCGGCATTTACTTTGTCCGCTTCAACCACAATGCTGTCAAAGTGGTGAAGAAATAATGATTCCCTTCTATCATAATCTATGACGGACTGTATTTGCAGTCCGTTTTTTTTGTCCCTGTTTCTCGCTAATGCTGCTACCTGTTTCTTGTTTGCCACTTGCTATCAATTCCCTATAAGTCTATTGCTATATGTCCTTTTTTCTTATCTTTGCACCCATATTGAAAAAATCAATTTTACCGATATGCTTTTAGATACTTTACAAAACTATAAAATACTATTGGCTTCAAAGTCGCCACGACGCCGTGAACTGATGCGCGACATGGGTCTTGATTTTGAAATTATCTCAACGAATGTGGAAGAAGATTATGACCCCTCCTGGTCGTCCGAGGAAGTGGTCCAATATTTGTCGCGGCTCAAACTTTCCCCCATCGATATGACGGCTTATCGCCAAAATACGATTTTTGTGGCTTGCGATACGATTGTGGTGGCGGACGATAAAATTATGGGCAAGCCCAAAGATGAAGCAGAAGCGATGGATATGCTGCGCACATTGTCCGGTCGTACCCATCGCGTGCTTAGCGGTCTGACTGTCGCCACGCCGCAAAAGAGTCTTACGGATTATCGCCTTTCTGAAGTGACCTTTGATAAATTGTCGGAAGAAGAAATGACCTATTATGTTCGCCAATACCGCCCCCTCGACAAAGCAGGAGCCTATGGCGTTCAGGAGTGGATTGGCTGCGTCGGCATAAAGTCTATTAAGGGCTCTTTCTACAATGTGATGGGACTGCCCACCCGATTGCTCTGGCAGATGCTGAAGGAGGTGACGGGAGAACTTTGACATTGACTATTGACGTTGACTATTGACTTTGACATTGACTTTGACTGTTAGCCGTTAGCTATTCCCCCTCCCTCTCTACTTTTAAACTTTAAACTTTAAATATTAAACTTCACCTGATGGACTTACTGCTGAATATTTCCTTTGAGGATGTTGTTTCCAAAATCTCTGGTTGGGTGTGGAGCCCGCCATTGGTTATTTTGTGCTTGTGTGCGGCATTGTACTTTTCGATTCGTACGCGATTTGTGCAGGTGCGCAGAATCGGGGAGATGAGCCGGCTATTATTCAGGAACGATAAGGCCAACAACACGGGCATAACTTCGTTTCAGGCTTTTTGTATGGCGCTCTCAGGCCGTGTGGGCACGGGCAATATTGTGGGCGTGGCCACGGCCATCGGCTATGGCGGTCCGGGCAGCATCGTCTGGATGTGGATTATCGCTTTCCTTGGTGCCGGTTCCGCATTTGTGGAAGCCACCTTAGCACAAATTTTCAAAGAAGAGCACGGCGGACAATTTCGCGGCGGCCCTTCGTACTATATAGAAAAAGGATTGAAATGTAAATGGCTGGCGGTCGTCTTTGCCGTTGTCGCCTTTATCGTTTGCGGCTTCCTGCTGGCTCCTGTGCAGAGCAACGGCATCGCCATTGCTTTCGCCAACACCATATCAGTGCCTCCGGTCTATGTGGGCATCGTGATTGCCGTATTGTTGGGACTGATTATCATTGGCGGCGTAAAACGCATCGCCTATGTGGCAGAAGTGGTGGCTCCGCTGATGGCCCTATTGTATATCGTATTGTCGATTATCGTGCTCTGTTGCAATGCCTCTGCTATTCCATCCGTTTTTATGGATATGATAAAGGGCGCCATGGGCACGCACGAAATCTTTGGCGGCATCATTGGCAGCACCATCGCCTGGGGCGTGAAACGCGGCATCTATTCCAATGAAGCAGGGCAGGGCACGGGCCCAATCGTGGCCGGCGCTGCCAAAGTTTCCCATCCTGTCAAACAAGGATTCGTGCAAGCTTTCTCGGTGTATGTTGATACCCTGTTAGTATGCACCGCTACCGCCGTGATGATTCTGGCCACCAAAACCTATAATGTGGTGGATGCGACGACAGGACAAATGCTCTTTGAATCTACCTACAACTTGGGCGCTCCGGATGTCTCTTATACGGCTACAGCTATCGGCACATTAATCGGCAGTCAAGCAGGCAACTTGGTGGTAGCCGTCGCCTTGGCTTTCTTTGCTTTCACAACCCTTATGGCATATTACTATTATGCTGAAACCAGCATTGTCTATCTTTGCCGTAAAGGCAGAATGGAAAATTTCATGATTTGGGTTCTTAGAATTGGCATCTTGGCCGCCGTCATCTACGGTTCAACAAAGACTGCTAAAGCGGCATGGGACTTGGGCGATATCGGCGTCGGAACGATGGCGTGGATTAATATTATCGTGATTTTATTGCTGAGTCCGAAAGCATTGAAATTGTTGCGCTCCTACGAAAAACAGGAAAAGGCAGGAAAAGACCCTGACTTCAATCCCAAAGAGTTCGGTATAGAAAACGCTGACTATTGGGAACAAAAATACGAATCCGAAAATTCAAAAACAGTAGAATAATAACAATCAATAACACGATTATGGATACAGAAAGAATTACCCCTTCGCACATTACGACATTGAAACCGAATGAGATTTTTGTGTTTGGCAGCAATCTGGCCGGCGCCCATGGCGGTGGCGCAGCGCGTGCCGCTTTGAATCACTTTGGCGCCATCTGGGGACAAGGCGTTGGACTGCAAGGACAAAGCTATGCTATCCCCACCATGCATGGCGGTCCGGAACGCATTCAACCCTATGTGGATGAATTTATCATCTTTGCCGAAGAACATCCCGAGATGAACTTCTTGGTGACGCCTATCGGCTGTGGCATTGCCGGGTTCACACCCGCAGATATTGCCCCACTGTTTGCCCGCGCCAAGGATCTCGAAAATGTTTGGCTTCCTGCTAGCTTCCGAAATCTTTTACAATAAACTTTTTTACTACCTTTGCCCCGTTTTTTTTTGAATTGAATGTTTAACCCATAATTTTCCAATATGAACCCAAAACAATACATTGAAGAAAATCAAAAACGCTTCTTAGACGAATTGTTCACGCTCTTGCGCATCCCGTCTATCAGCTCCCAAAGTGAACACAAACCTGATATGATCAAATGTGCCGAACGCTGGCGCGAACTCATCCTTGCCGCTGGTGCCGACAAGTGCGAAGTGATGCCTGCCGAAGGCAATCCTATCGTGTATGGTGAAAAAATCATTGACCCGAAAGCCAAAACTGTCCTCGTATATGGTCACTACGACGTAATGCCCGTTGATCCTGTCGAATTGTGGAATACCGAACCTTTTGAACCCGTTATCAAAGACGGTAAGATCTGGGGCCGTGGCTCCGATGACGACAAAGGCCAGTCCTTTATGCACGCCAAGGCTTTTGAAACGATGATGAAAACTAACACATTGCCCTGCAATGTGAAGTTCATGCTCGAAGGCGAAGAGGAAATCGGATCACCCAGCTTGGCAAAATGGATTGTCGAATATAAGGACCTTGTCAAAGCCGATGTCATCCTCGTTTCCGATACCAGCATGATTGCTACGGATGTGCCTTCTATTACATCCGGTTTGCGCGGACTTTCCTATTGGGAAATCGAAGTTACCGGTCCGAATGCCGACTTGCACTCCGGCATCTTCGGCGGTTCCGTCGCCAACCCATTGAACACCCTTTGCGAGATGATTGCAACATGTATGGATGAGAACAACCATATCACCATTCCTCATTTCTACGATGATGTGGTGGAATGTTCTGCTCGCGAGCGCGAACTTCTCAATATGGCGCCGTATGATGAAGAAGAGTACAAAAAGTCGCTCGGCGTGAAGGCACTTCGCGGCGAGAAAGGCTATACCAAGATTGAGCACGTCGGCATCCGTCCTACCTTCGACCTTTGCGGCATGTGGGGTGGCTACACGGCTGAGGGTTCCACAACGGTGCTGCCTTCCAAGGCATACGCCAAATTGTCCTGCCGCCTTGTTCCCAACCAAGACCACGAAAAAATCGCCCTCTTGGTGAAAGACTACTTTGAACAAAATGCGCCCGACTATGTGGATGTAAAGGTTACGCCGTTGCATGGTGGCCAGGCTTACGGCTGTCCGACAGACCATCCGGCTTATAAAGCCGCTGAGGCTGCCTATATGGACACCTACGGCAAACTCCCCATCCCGATGCGCAGCGGTGGCAGCATTCCAATCATTTCCACCTTTGAAAAAGTGCTGGGCATCAAATCCATCTTGATGGGCTTCGGCCTCGGCGAAGATGCCATCCACTCACCCAACGAAAACTACCGCCTCGACCATTTCTACAAGGGCATTGAGACGATCATCCAATTCTATCAGCATTTCGCTGAATAATATGTTACCCGTAGAGACGTGCCGCTGGCGCGTCTCTATTTTTATTAATGTAGGTCGTTTTTCAAAAATTGCATAATTATGATTAAACATAAAAACGAAATCGAGACCGTCACGGTCGAAAACCAAGGCAACATTGCCGGTATTATCAACAAAGAAGTGATTCTGACGCCGGCGGAAATGTTGGACAAGGCCTATATGTTCAACATCATCAACCTTCCTTCGGGGAGCCAGATCAAGGAGCACCCGCACTTTCCGGATGCGGAGATTTACTATATCCTGGAAGGCGAAGTTGTGGTCACGGACAATGACAAGCGCGAGGTGCTGCACGCCGGCGACGTGGTCTTCACGGGCAACGGCGACCGCCACAGCGTCAGCAACGAGAGCGGCCACGATGCTAAGTTCTTGGCGTGCATTTTGAAGTAGAGGGCCACAAAGGCATACAATATATTTCTATATTTTTGTTGTCAGATGTTGAAACGATTTATTGTAATACTTCTTTGGATTTTATTTTACGCTCCGGGTTTTGCTCAAGGGACCTATTTTGGAGGAGGTTTGTCTGTAGGAAATACATTTACAGGCATGTCTGCGGATAATATTCCTGGATATTGGAAAACAGGAATAACAGCTGGATTATTCGGCAATGTGAAACTTGTCGATAACTACAATGTACGAATGTTGCTGCAGATGGACATGAACTTTACAATGAAAGGCACCCGCTCCAAACCTAATTTCGGTGTTGAAGGATTGGCACATAGAGATAAACATTCAACGTCTTTGGGCTACATCGAAATTCCGCTTCTATTACGATTTCGCTTTAATAGCATTAAAACTGACAATGATGGAGTGTGGCTTGATTTCGGTCCCTCAATCGGTTTCCTGTTGTATCAAAGAACAGTACAACGATACCATATCAGTGCTCCTACCGGCACTTCGAGTTGGGGCGATGTATGGGACGACTTTTATGACCTCAATCGATTCGAGCTTTCTTTTCTTGCAGGAATTACTTACGTTTTCAAACGGCATCATGGCATATCATTTCGTTACAGCCATTCGATACTTCCTATAGGCGCTCCCGAATATGAAGTTACTATTGGCGTTCTCAAGAAATACTACAATTCCGCGGTTTATTTTATGTATTCTTTTCAGTTTTGATTTTGTCTATTTCCCGCTTTTCCGGCGGTTGCACTCGCGACAGAAAATCGATCTTGTTTTCTGTTATCGAAACGCGCTGTTCTAATCTCTCAATGCGTTGGTTAAATAAATAACCTTTAAGACTTTATTCGCCCACTGACGGGATTTAGTCGCATTTAGAGAACTTACTCTATATCCAACAGATAAAATTGCATCTATGTTGTAGTGAAGAATGTTTCTGTGGACATTTCTGTTGCCTTCCTTTTGAACTACCGAGAAAAACTCGGTAGTTGCATTTTTATCTAATTCTTTTTCTGAGAAAATATTTTTCAAGTGAAAACTAACATTATCACTTGAACAACCAAACAAATTGGCTATCTGCGATTGTGTAAGCCATACGGTTTATTCATCCATCTTCACGTCGAGTTTGATTTCCTCGTTTGGCTGGTAAAGCACTATCTCATTATGTCTATTGGCGAAACCGTCCTTCATTTTGTGTTTTTCTTTGAATGTAAATAATAGCTAATTTGTTGTTTTATAATATGTTAATCTGCTATTCCTTTTCTCTGTTTCTTACAATATCTTTACGTGAGAACTTTCAGCGGTTCGCAGAAGAATTTTCACGGCGCAAAAGTACAACAAAAAAGAACACCACACTTCGTGTTCGTTGTTGTTTTCTTTTAGGTTCCCGATGGCATAAAAGATATAGGCTCCACAAACTACTCCATTTTGCAACAACTAAGAGGATTTTATTGAAATAGAGATTTTTTTGCGCTACTGTCAAAAGTTGTCAGCCGTGCTTCGTATTTTTGCCGCCGAAAAGAGAAACATAAAAAGACATTCCTATGCAGACACAAATTCTAATTCTTATCATTGTATCGGTACTCAATCTTGTGGCTATTGTCGTTGCGGCAGTTGCTGTTGTCCGCCGTTTGTCGCGGGATAACAGTCAGGAACTGACGGAGCAATTTGCGCGCAAACTTTCAGAAGAGGGCCGAAACCAACGGGAGGAAATCCAGCATTTGGCAGAGCATCTTCGACAAGAAACAGCCTTACAGGCGCGTGCCCAAAGGGACGAGTTTTCCGCTTCTGTCACGCGCTTTCAAGATGCTTTTGATAAAAATACGCAGCGCCTGGTAGATGTCCAAAAAGAACAGTTTGCCCAAATGAACCAACGCCAAAAGGAATTGGTGGATACGACCGAACGCAAGTTGGAGGAGATGCGCAACACGGTAGATGAAAAACTACAGAAGACTCTGAACGAGCGCATTGGACAGTCGTTCCGCTTGGTAAGCGAACAATTGGAAAGTGTTCAAAAAGGCTTGGGCGAAATGAAATCTTTGGCCACCGATGTCGGTGGACTGAAAAAGGTGCTCAGCAATGTGAAAGTCAGGGGCACCTTCGGGGAACTGCAACTGCAGCACCTGCTCGAACAGATGATGTCGCCGGAACAATATGAGACTAATGTGCGCACAGCACACACGGGTAGCGAGCGTGTGGAATTTGCCATTAAACTGCCAGGCAAGGAAGAGGGTGACGGCTTTGTCTATCTGCCGATAGATTCTAAGTTTCCGAAAGATGTGTATGAGGGTTATGTTGAAGCGCAGGAGTCGGGAGATACGACTACTGCGGAGGAAAAGTCGAAACTGCTGGAAACGGTCATCAAGAAGATGGCAAAAGACATTCATGACAAATATCTTGATCCGCCATATACCACTGACTTTGCGATTATGTTCCTGCCCTTTGAAAACATCTATGCGGAGGTGATTCGGCGTACCACGCTGATGGAGGAACTCCAGCGCACGCACCATGTGATGGTTACTGGTCCGACCACGTTGGGCGCTTTGCTGAGCAGTCTCCAGATGGGTTTCAGAACGCTTGCTATCCAAAAGCGCAGTAGTGAGGTTTGGAAGACTTTGGGCGTGGTAAAAGCGCAGTTTGAAAAATTCGGTGGGCTGTTAGACAAGGCTCAGCGCAACTTGCAGCAGGCCACTACGGCCATTGACACGCTGAAGGGAACGCGTACCAATGCCATCATACGTTCTCTTAAAGAGGTTGAAACCCTGCCGTTGGGCGATGAAGATGCGGTGAATATCCTTCCCATCCTCGATGACGACGACGTTTAGCCCACAGATTTTATTTGCTTTCGATTTACTCCGATTTGTAGCTATTCACCCTCCACTTTGCATCCGTGGAAGTGCCACTCTTCTGCGGCCTTTTCTGGCGTGATGAAGGCGTAGGTCAGTTTTCCGACGGAGCAGAGCACGCCTTCGTCATTGTATAGCGAAACCTCGATGAATGCTAGCCGATGCCTCGTCTCCATCAGATGCGCCCGCAAGGTGATGGGCTTGCCGGTCATCATCACGGGCTTCTTGTAGCGGACCTCCAAATTGGCAGTAACGCCCGTGGTCTGCAATTTGCGGTTCACGACCCACTCGGCAATCTCGTCGATGAGCGCCGCCTGGATGCCGCCGTGCAAGGTGTTTACCCAGCCTTGGAAATGGTCGCCGGGATTCCAAACGGAGACAATGTCGTCACCGTCTTCGTAAAATTCCATCCGTAGTCCGCCTTCGTTTGTCGGACAACAGCCAAAACAATAGTAACCTTCAAGTCCTTCCCAGGGATTTTGCAAACGCTTCATAGTCGTGAATTAATGTGAGTGTGATATGATTATTTGAAAATGAATAATATAACGATGTTGTATGTGTGCTTGTGGTACTCAGTCGAAATATAAATCGTTATGTTAGCCGATGGTAAAAATGTCGGAGTCAGGTGCCTAATATATTATTGTTTGTTGAGGAAATCGACGATGTGTCGGAGTACCTTCCGTTGTCGGTTGATGATGAGGTGGTTCTCGCCGTGTACGAGATGAAACTCGGGAGCAGGGTAGAGGGCACGATATTTCTCGCTGCACCACAGGGGCACAATGCCATCGCGGTCGCCGTGGATGATGCAGGCGGGTCCCTGTAGTTTGGCGGCTTGGCAGGAAGAAAAAGATACTGCTATCAGCGTTATGGAAATCAAAAAAGACAATATACGCATAAGGATAGGGTTTTAGTTGTCGTTTCTTACGATGACCGTCTTTATGTTGGAGTCAAAATTGGCACGCTGCCCCTCCGTCATAAATTCGCGGATGACCATGCGGTCGGCGACGAAGTCCAGCTCGTTGCGCTTCACCTCGGTGAGCGTGCCGTCGGGATTCAGTGTGCCCGCGTAGTGCTTCGGCGCGCGGATGAGCGTGGCTAAGTAGATGCACTCCGGCATAGTCAGCTCCGACGGTTGCTTGTGGAAATAGAACTGCGCTGCCTCTCCTATGCCAATGATTCCCGGAGCCCATTCCACGATGTTGACGTATATCTCAAACATCCTCTCCTTGCTGATGAGGTGCTGGTCTTCAATCAGCCACACTAAGACCATCTCTTCAAATTTGCGGGTGAGCACTTTCTTGCGGCTTAAGAAAAGATTCTTTACCAGCTGCTGCGTGATGGTGCTGCCGCCGCGCCGCATCTTGCCGGCTTTGATGTCATCTACGATAGCTTGTCGCATGGCCGACTTGCAAAATCCATTGTGTACAAAGAAAGCCCCGTCTTCGGATGCCAAAATGGCCTGCTTCAACAATTCGGGGATGGCGTAGGATGGACAGAAGTAGGGATTATCCGGACCTATCATAACTGTGCGGATAGGTTCGCCATGGTCGTAAAAGGTGTATTCGAACGGCTCGTTGAATCGGGTGACTTCGCCTAGTCCCTCCGTGATGCGCAGGGAACGTTGCTTGTTGATGATGTTGAAATCGAACTTTAAACTGTCCAAATTTCCAAAATCACAATCGAGCAGGCAGTTAAAGTCAATCTTGCCCGCAAATTTCATGTTGGGGATAACCTGGAACAAGTCGGCGGGCAAGGAGGCGAACAGCGGCTCTGCCTCACGGTCTTTTTCGTTGAGTTTGAAAACAATGTGTTTGCTCTTGTCATTGGAAAAACGGAGATAGGGGTGCAGTGCCGCCCGGTTGAGCTTCACCATAGAGGTGGAATCTATCTCAATGGTTTTAGGGAATATAGCCAATTGGATGTCAGCGCCCACAGAGTCGATGCGCACGGGCACGTCGGCGATGTAGTGGTGCTGGCATTGCAAACCGTGAATGGTTCCCGAAAGTTGGCAGGCTGTGTGCTTCTTTCCCGATTTCAGCAAGGTGAAATGCCCGTTTGCATCGTGCAATTGGACATCCATTTGCTCAAATAGGCGCAGGAAGGGTAGAGACCCCTTGGCTTGTGCGCCGCCATCGCGGACGATAGAACCGCTGTATTGCTGCTTCTTTTTGTCAACATTACAGGCGATAGCCCATGATTCGGGACGCGCGCTGCCGTCTTGCACGACTGCTTTGCCCGTGCCTTTGCCGCTGCGCATCTCCCAGTCCGTGATGGTATAGCGAACGTGAGAGGAGTCAATGTCCGTGACGGCCGTGAGCTTGTCGATTTCCATGTGCGTGGGACAGATATCGCTGACTTTCCCTAACCATTTTGTGACCATTTTCTGATAGTTGCGTTCGGACTTGGTGCCGTCGCCTGTGCTTTTAATGAAATTGTAATTGCATTTCCCGTTTTGCTTTACCGCATGGATTTTCAGATTGTCGGCTTCTACATCTTTTAAAATGAGTGTGCGCTTGAAGCCTTTCCAGACTTGCACTTTGGTGCTCATCTTGTCGGAGTGCAAAAAGCGGTCATTAGACGTCTTGTCCTGTACGCTCAAGTCCTTGATGCGGATGTCAAAAGTGCCGAATATGGAAAAATGGGCAATGCGCAATTGCTCCATATCGATGTTGACGTTGCGTTCCTGTTCCACTTTGGCGATTTTTTTATGGATGGCTTGTTTGGCAATAACTGGAATGAACAGGTATAAAGTGATGCAGGCGATAACCAGTACGCTTCCTGCTATGATGATGATTTTCCGTTGTTTGGAAGAAAGATTTTTGAAAAAATGCCAATTCATTGCATCAAATTTTAAGATGGCAAAAGTACTAAAAACGCATTTATATGTGTGTAATTCTCATAAATATGCTAACCATCGAATGTTTAATGTAAAAAGATGACAATCAGTTTATTGTACAACCGACTTCCATCTTTGATTGCATGTTTGAATTTTTTTTGAAAATGTGCGGACAATAACCTAAGCATATTGGCGTTTACAATGCTTTATGAATAGGAATCGATCTATGAAATTATCTACTTTCTTCTGTAACCTTATCTTCTTTCTTTTTTCTGTAGTTGCAACGAATGGTTGGGCGGTACCGTTGCCTGCAGATTCCCTTCATCGTCCTTTGATGGCCACCATTGACTCCACTAAGCATCTCTATTTTTACAAACCTGACAATTACCATCTTGACATTGTTTGCGGCGAGCGTCCGGACACTTTGGATGAGAATGTCCTATTTTGTGCTGAGGCTGCTTTTACGGGTAAAATTGTGGATTCTTTCTATTATAAAAACATCGCAGGCGACTTTGTCACTTCTGGCGAGTTACATCACGGCTATGAATGTAAGGCCAACTCGGGAGGTTTTATTTTCTATAAAGATGGACATTGGGCTTTCTTTCCTAAGGAAACCTATCATAAGAAGTTGAAAGACACGACGGTCTATTGTGCTTATGAACAAGCGCTGGTCATCATCAATGGGGTAGTGTACCATCCCTATATTATGAAGCCAGAACGCCGAGAGACCTATCGGGCCTTGTGTGAAACGCAAGATGGCGAACTGATGGTGGTGACGGCCAAAGAGGACATCGCCTACGAGAAATTCGTGCAGGCATTGGTCAGCGAGTTGGATGTCAGAAACGCCCTCTATATGGATATGGGCATTGGCTGGAACTATTCGTGGTACCGCAACGAGGATTCCACGTTTACGTCCTATTTTCCGATGGCCAAGTGGACGCAGTATCAAACCAACTGGTTGGTGTTCCGACGTTAACTCCTTGCCGTTTTCCTTTTGGTAGCAGATGGCTATTGGTTTGGGTGGATGGCACTGCGTTTTACTGCAAATGTGAAATAGGTGTCGGGGTACGGCTCGTTGGACAGGGTGAAATGCCACCATTCCCCTTTTATCGGTTCGAAGCCGTGACGCACCATAGCGTCGTGCAGAAGCATGCGGTTGCTGTGCTGTTGTGCGGTTACGCCCGCAAAATCGGTGTGTGAACTCTGTCCGAAATAGTCAAATACACCGCCCATATCTACCTCTTTGCCAGATTGTGCGTCCACCAAGGTGAGATCTACCGTGGAACCGCGCGTGTGACTGGATTTGGTGGCGACAAACCCGCGGTCGAAAATCTGTTTCTTGGTAAGGTCTGGATAAAAAATGCTTTTGGTTAGGGTGTCGTCAAATACCTTTGCCCATCGCATAAAATGGTCAACGGCACACTGCGGCCGATAGGTGTCGTATATCTTGAGTCGGTATCCTTTGCGTTTCAACTCATTGTTGACCTTGCGCAAAGCGGATGCCGCCTCTTTGGTAATGAGGGCGATAGGCTCCTCATAACCATCCACCCGCTTGCCAACAAAATTGTATGTGCTGAAGTAGCGGATTTCCAAAATCACATCTGGGATGGAGTCCGTGAGGATGCAAAATCCAGAAGCATCTGCTTCAGGGACGCTGGGCTTGCTGACCACTTTCTCTTGTTTGAGATTGGCGGTCGGCGGTGTTGTCCGAGTGCCCTTCTTACAGGAGCTAAAAGATGTTATGATGCATATTGTTGTAAATAAAAGAATTAAAATTTTTATACGAGACTGTTTTCGAAATGCCATACCTTGTAAATTTGAGAGCGCAAACATACGATATTTTCACTAATGGTAAATTTTGTAATTTTGCACCTTCAAATTTATAGACGTAAATGAAGAATGTTGCGATTTTAATGGCGGCGGGCAAAGGTACCCGTATGGGCAGCGAGGTCCCCAAACAGTTTGTGGCAGTCAACGGGAAGATGTTGATGGAATACTCATTGCAAGTTTTCCAGGACCATCCGCGCATTAACGAGATTGTGGTCGTCTTGCCGCCCGACTATCTGGAAGTTCAGGAGATGTTGGAATATTTGTTCAACTATTATGATAAGGTTACGCAGGTCTTGGCGGGAGGCAATGAGCGTTTTGAATCTTCATGGGCTGCTATTCAGTGGTTTGTAGAGCACCGTGACGACAATCTGCTCTTGCATGATGCCGCTCGCCCCGGCATCACTCCGCGCATTATTGACGATATTTTAGATGCCCTGCAGCACGACCAAGCCGCCGTGACGGCAATGCCTGCTACGGATACAATCCTGCGTGTGGACGAGAATGGGAATCTGACGGAGACGCTTCGACGCAGCGAACTTTTTTACGCCCAAACACCGCAGGCTTTTCGCGCGGGATTGCTTTACGACTGCTTCATTGATTTGATTGAAAAAGAAGATGGCTTTATCCCAACGGACGAAAGCGGTGTCGTGGCACACTACCGTCCAGAAGTGCCCATCAAGATAGTGCAAGGTGATTCTAGAAATTTCAAGGTCACTTATGCGGAAGATGTCAAACGCCTTCAACAATAAAAAGCAAGTTCTGTCGTTTTGCAATTCGCGTGAATGCGAAATAGGACTTTGTTTTGCGAACCGTTTATAAGAATATGGATAAAAAAGTTATTTCTGAAGAAGATAGAAAGTTTATGCAGATGACTATTGACCTCTCCGATAGCAATGTGGATGCCGGAGGAGGTCCTTTTGGTGCGGTCATCGTGCGCGAGGGCGAGGTGATTGCCGCTTCTGGCAATCGCGTGGTGCCCAATAACGATCCTACCGCCCACGCAGAGGTGATGGCCATTCGCGAAGCCTGTCGGAAACTCGGCACATTCGACTTGAAAGGCTGCACGATTTATGCCTCCTGCGAGCCTTGCCCGATGTGCCTCAGCGCTATCTACTGGGCCGGCATTTCCAAAATCTATTATGCCAACACCAAGGCTGATGCCGCTGACATCGATTTCGACGACTCCTTCATTTATGACCAACTCGACCTTCCGATGGAGGAACGCTCCATTCCCTGTGTCCAAATGATGCGCGATGAAGCCATCCCTGTTTTTAGAAAATGGCGTGAAAAACCCGATAAAGTTGAATATTAGTCCGATTTATAGGACAAAATCAATATAGAACAGATAGAAAGTTATTAGGAAAGAAGAATTGAGCAGCAGATGAAGATACTCAGCATTATAGGGGCGCGTCCCCAGTTTGTAAAGGCAGCCATGGTCAGTGCGGAAATTGACCGTGCAGACGGCGTGGAAGAGGTCCTGGTGCACACGGGCCAGCACTTCGACGCCAATATGTCGCAGCTCTTCTTTGACGAGATGGGCATGCGCGAGCCGGATTACAACCTGGGCGTCCATTCGCTTTCCCACGAGGAACTTGTCGCCCAGATGCAGGCCAAAATCGAGGCCGTCATCGCTGAGGTACACCCCGACTGGGTGCTGGTCTATGGCGACACCGACTCTACTTTGGCGGGCGCGCAGGCCGCCCACGCTTGCGGCATCCGACTCTGCCACGTGGAGGCAGGGCTTCGCTCGTTCAACAACCAGATGCGCGAGGAGTATAACCGCATTCAGACCGACAAACTCAGCGATGTCCTTTTTGTCCCTACTCGTCGCGCCATCCTGAATCTTCAAAATGAGGGCATTGACGACAGCAAAATCGTGCCGACGGGCGATGTGATGAAGGATGCGGCCCTGTATTTCGCACAAAAGATGCGCAAACCCCAAGTGGATTTGCCCGAGCGCTTTGTCCTCTGCACGATGCACCGCGCTGAAAACACCGACAATCCCGACATTTTGAAGGAGTTGCTTTTGGCTTTGGAGATGACGTGCAACAGCATCCCGGTGGTGCTGCCCTTGCACCCGCGTACGCGCCAGAAGATGCAGGCCATTGGCTACCCGATGGAGCAGTCGCCGATTACTTTCATAGAACCCGTGGGCTACTTGGAAATGCTCTATCTTCTGCACCATTGCGCCCTGGTGATGACCGATAGCGGCGGCGTGCAGAAAGAGGCCTATTTTGCTCACAAATACTGCCTCACCCTCCGCGAGGAGACCGAATGGATGGAACTTTGCGCCCGCGGCTACAACCATCTGTTAGGGCACAATCACGTGAATATCGTTTCTACTGCCCAAATGATTTTGGAATTGCCTCCCTTGTTTGCTGACGACCTGTACGGCGACGGCCATGCGGCCCGCACCATCGTGGAAACCCTAATGAAATAATCTCAATATCACGAATGTGAAATAACATTTAGGATTCGCCTGAACGCAGAATAAATATTAATAATCATCATATAAAAACTATAAACAAATTTCAATATGAAAAAACTTTTATTCGCATTAGTCGCGCTGACCTTCCTTTTCAGCGCCTGCAACAAAGAGGGTGTCTATACCCCGAAAAAGAAACTTTCCGCTGTTTATTATCAAGCAACCGGCAGTGATCAAAAAAAACTTTATGAAGAGTATGTGTGGAATGGAGACCTGCTGAAAGAGAAATTGTTCTATGCTTCTATCGTAGATGGATATCTTGACAATTTAGATTTTGTCCCTACATACGAAGGCAAGCGTGTGGTTCGCGTGGATGAGAAATTATCCGGAGAATATGTGGACTATTTCTATGATGGAAAATTCCTCACCCACTTGACCTATCATTTTGGAGATTGGGTCTCTGAGGTGGACGTAGAACATAAAGATGGAAAAATATCCAAGATTTCCTTCCACGCCGATACGCTGATGGGCAATGCCGGTGCTGAAAAACTATTAAGTAAGTTCTTTTCTCAAGACGAAATGAACCATATTAAAAAGATTATGAAACAGAACTCAAAGTACATGGGTGCTGGTGTGGTATCTTTTGACTTGTCATACACTTGGAAAGGAGATAATGTGGCTCAAGCAACGATGGATTTATATCAATTGGGAGAATTAGTCCTCAAACAAATTGTGGAGTATCAATATGATGAGATGCTCAATCCGTATGCAATAACCTGGTCTGATTTCGGTTCGGAGTTCCAAATGGTACAAAATGCCGTCGAACTCAGATTGTTGTCTATGAGCAAGAACAATTTCACTCAGTACAAGCGTGAGGAAATATACTATATCGAAGGAGAAGAGGCTTTCCGTCAAGAATATGTAAACAATGTTACATACGAATATGAAGGCAAGTACCCTGTCAAAGCCGTTCAAAACTATCATTACATAGATGATCCAATTTATGAAGACGTATTCTATTACGAATACAAATAGTGAACTGTGATTGGTGACTAGTAAATAGAAGTGGCCTATATCAGATTTTAATACAAAATTTAAATAGCACAATTATGAAAAAACTCTTATTAGCATTAGTCGCGCTGGCATTCCTTTTCAGCGCTTGTAACAAAGAGGGTGTCTATACCCCGAAGAAGAAACTTTCCGCCGTTTATTATCAAAAAGCCGGCAGCGAACAAAAAGATCTTTATGAAGATTATTTGTGGGACGGCAACAAGTTGATGCGCAGAATATCCAACGGTTCTTTGATTAGCCAGTATTTCCACAATGTTGAATTGGTCCCTACTTACGATGGCAAACGTATCGTTCGCGTGGATGAGAAGATCTCTGGCGAGTATGTCGATTATTTTTATGAAGGAAAACTGCTCACTAAACTTGTTTATCACGCCGGCAATATGACCGCCGAAGCTACGGTGGAACATAAGGACGGTAAACCCACTCGTGTCTTTTTCCCAAAAGCAAAAACAACGAGTGAGGATGTAACCGCAAAATTGATGAGTGTATTTGTCCCTCAAGAGCAAATCCAAGATATGCACAAGGTGTTAAAGCAGAATTCCAAATCCCTTTCCGCTGTGGATGCTGAAGTGTTATGGACCTGGGATGGTGACAATGTCGTGGAGGTCACTTCTAACCTTTATAATGAAGATGGAACTCCTGTCACCAATTATGTTTCCAGATTAACATATGACAACAATTTTAACCCGTATGCTATCAGTTGGGCCGATTTCGGTTCTGAATCCCAAATCGTGCAGCAAAGTTATGGTTGTACTTATTTTACTTTGAGCAAGAACAATATTGTTCGAATCGAGCACACGAATACGATTACTATGTCTATTCTGCCTGAACCTATAGTTTCTCAGTTTGCCGAAGACATCACATACGAGTATGACGGCAAGTATCCTGTCAAGGCCACTCGTACGGAAGAAGGAGAGGTTACAGGAACATTTTATTACGAATACAAGTAGTGAACTGTGATTAGTGACCAGTGACCAGATTTGATAAGTTGCTATTCAATAAGATTTACTGAATAAACAAGTCTGTCATTCTGGTCATTTGATAATAAATCCAAAGTCCCGAAGAAACGCATTAGTTCCTTCGGGACTTTGAGTATGATGAATAATGCTGTTGCAATAATTCTTGCAGCTGAGTTACAAAAATATCCTAACACTACTATTATTTCAGCATTGAGATTTTTCCAGAATTAATAATTTTTATACTGTTTTGGAAAAAACTCAATCGAGATTTTTCCAAAATCGATGTTTTTTATATGGTTTTGGAAAAAACTCAGATTTATTTATTATCTTTGCACGTTCAAAAAATTGATATTTGGTATGAAGAATATTATTGGCAGAGAGACGGAAATAAAGCAGTTGAACGAATATGTATATTCGTCCAAAGCGGAATGTGTGGCCATTTATGGTCGTCGTCGTGTGGGGAAAACCTTTTTGGTGAACCAACTCTACGGAAAGGAATTCTCATTTTCTGTAACGGGAATATTGTCTGGAACATACGAAGAACAAATGACTTCCTTTGTGGAAGCATTGAAAGATTTCGGTTGTGATGTTCCCGCAACGCCCGAAAACTGGATGAATGCGTTTATCCTGCTAAAAAACTTCTTAAAGACAAAAATTTCCGATGGAAAACCCCTGATAGTCTTTATTGATGAGTTGCCGAGTTTTGATACGCAGCGTTCCGGCTTTGTACGCGCATTGGGCTATTTTTGGAACAGTTGGGCTTCCTTGCAGGATAATCTGACTTTAATTGTTTGCGGTTCTGCCACTTCCTGGATGATTAACCATATTATCAATGACAAAGGCGGTTTGCATAATCGGATTACGCACGAGATACATCTTCATCCTTTTTCATTGAAAGAGACGGAACAACTTTTACAAAATAATGAATTTCAATGGGATAGAAAACAGGCTCTTTATGCTTATATGGCAATGGGCGGCATTCCGTACTATTTGTGTATGTTGAGGAAAGATGAAAGTTTTGCACAAAATATCGACAGACTGTTCTTTTCTGAGGATTCCACCTTGCGCCGTGAATATAAGCGATTGTATGAAACCTTGTTTAATTCCCCGGCAATCTATATGGAAATTGTGCGCGTTTTGGCCACAAATAAAACCGGATTGTCGCGTGAAGATATTGCAAATCAATTGAATATTGCTTCTTCAGGAAATTTGAGTGCAAAATTAGAAGACCTTATCAATTGTGACATCATTAGAAAATACTGTGTCCGGACAAAGAAAATAAAATCCACTTCCGCCATCTATCAGTTAGTGGATTTCTTTTCGCTCTTTTATATTACATTTAACCCAAAAGCCGAAAAGGAAAACAATTATTGGCAAAACCATTTGGGCCATCCCGAATTGAACACTTGGACGGGTTTGTCTTTTGAAAAGGTTTGTCTGTCGCATGTTCAATCCATTAAAAGGGCATTGAAAATTGACGGCATTGCCACTCAGCATTATGCCTGGCGCAGCAAGCAGAAAGAAAAACGAACGCAGATTGACTTAATCATTGAACGCGCCGATAAAATTGTAAATCTTTGTGAAATAAAATTTTCCAATGAAAAATATGCATTGAAGAAAGAAGAATCGGAGAAGTTGCAGAATAGAATTGCGACATTCCGTGCAGAAACGGAACTAACTTGTCCCATTTGGCTGACTATGATTACCGTTCACGGCCTGACACCATCCGTTTACAACTCCGATGTTGTAAGGGAATTGACTTTGGACGATTTGTTTGAATAAGGGGAATTAATATAATCCCATCAGTGCAGTTTGAACAATTCTCCAAATCATCATCTTCCTACTGTGCGGGAGGTGTGCTGATGGTGGCGAAAATCACTTTTGATACAAATTCTCGAACCTCTTTTTCTGGGATAAGTTTCCAAAGGCGTGCTTTTAGTTCATTTTGATAGACTTTAACGGAAGGTGTTTTCACCGCGCTACCGGAAAGATACCACGAAAGATGATTTACTAACTTCCAATTTCTGAGAAGTGAATTCCGCAAATCGACACATTGCCATATTGTCCCTATTCTGGCAATGTATTGTAAGGATTGACGTTACGCCTCGAGTTTTTGAGACTTGCATCGATACTGCCGTTTACATATTTCCAGTACTTTTTAGGCAGAGACGTATATTCCGAATAGTAAATGTCTTTGAATGCTCCGACGCGCAATAAGACGTTGTTGCCCAATAACACGGCATCCTTATCCAAGACAGAGATTCGTTTGTTGTGAAAACGAGAATATATAAAGAACTCGGGCGTGGCCATCGGCAAATCAATGTCGAAAACATTGGATGTAGGATTATTAATATTATAGTCCAAGGTCAAATGCGGAATTTCCGCTTGGTCGCTTACCGAATATACCTTAACGGTGTAATACATAAGTTCCTTGGTTGGCTTGGGTATGGATAGCGTGACATCATCCGTATAATAGGCCTTGATGTTCGGATCGTTTTCAACATACGAGTTGCGTAGGGCTTCCCATTCGGCGGAGTCGGGCATCAAATACAGGATGACTTGGAAAAAAATCCAATCGTCCTTTATGCGATCTTTGTTGTTTGGATGTGGTATGTGGAAACGGAAGGTAAGACTGTCGTTGTCGCAGACGGACTCGCGGGCGTGTTGTTCGCGATGATGGTATTGTAAAGATTTATCGGAAAAAAGGTAGTAGCTGCTGGAATCTTTTTCATAGGTTCCGAAACTTTGCACATTGCCGGGTGTCAGTCGAGGACAGATGTCGCACGGCCAAAGCACATATTTGTAAGTGCCGTCGGCATAAAATGTTATGATTTGATCGTTTTTTTTATATACCACGCTGTCACCGTGCTGTGCGGAAAGCGTGCAGGCGGTGGCAAAAAGTATGAGCAATAGGGTGCAAAGTCTGTTCATATTAGGATGTTTGAAAAGGGGTGCAATACAAAAAAACATTTCCAAATGCTTTTTCATCTCGTCAGTTCTTCATCGACACCGAAGAGTTTGGCGATGGCGAAGGCCTCCATTGGGACCTCGTCCGCATCGGTTTCCACCAAGGAATAGTCCATATAGTCGCTGATGTTGCCGACGGTGAGGGCTTGGTTTTCGTGCAGTTGTAGGCCTTTGACGCGGAGGCGGCGGCAACTAGCGTCAATGCCGCTGTAGTGCGTAGTTACCAATGCGGTGATGCCCAACTTCTGCGTCAGGCGGATGAAGTTGCCGACCAATCGTTTGCCCTCCTCGGGGTTCGTGGTGCGGGCAAGTTCATCTACTAAGGCAAGCACCTTGCTTCCGGCGCGGCCCTGCTTGATAATCTTGTCGATGGTGAGGATTTCGACCGCGAAGGAGGAGAGCCCGCTGATTTCGGACTGCTTGTCACCGATGCTGCTGATAACCTCATCCACCACGGCGAGCGTGGCTTGTGCGGCGGGCACGTAAAAGCCGAATTGGCACAGGTACTGCGCCAAGGCGACGGTCTTGAGCAACACCGACTTGCCTGCCATGTTGGCACCCGTCACGAGGATGGTCTCGCGGTTGAAGCGGATATCCACAGGTTGGAAGGTACGGCCCTTTTCAGACAGGGCGGCTGCCACTTCGGGATTGAAAAGTCCCAGCAACTCGGTGTGGTCCGACAGGGTGGGGCGGCAGAGATGCCACTCTATTGCCAGGCGTGCTTTGGCCAACATCAGGTCGAAGTGGGCTAATGTATCCAGATTGTGGGCAATGGCCTCTGCGGACGACCGGAGTTCGGCGGTGAGATGTTCGCGCACTTTGTCTTCCACTTTCTGGGCCTGGAAGCGGAACTCCTCGGCTTCCTGCACGCTCTGCGCATTCTGGATGCGCTCGCGCCATTTGGCCAACTCGGGGTCGTAGGCGGCGTAGATGTAAAAGTGCGGGATGTTAGTGTGCTCTGGGTCGAGCAGCGCAACAATGGCGTCCATGTTCTCCAATGGGAACAGTCGGCAGTCGATGGTCTCCAAGTCCTGCGCAATGCGACGCGTCAGGATGGCCGTTTTCTTGATTTCAAAAAGCTGGATGTCGTCTAAAACCACATCTCCTGAACGTAAGGCGTCGAGGGTGGGACGAATGTCGTTGATTTGGTGCAGATGGTTGCGAATATGCTGAAACTTGGTGCGGTTGGCATCATCACCGACAACTGCAATGGTCTTTTCCAAAAGGTCGAACTCATCTTGAAGGCGTTTGACATCCGTGCAGAATGGCAATTCAAGAAGGAAGTGGCGTCCTAAGGAGGAGGTCAACTGCAGGTGCTCATACACAAAGTGGAGCGCAGGTATTGGGTCAAAGGTGTGTTTGAAAAGCATATTCGGAATAGATTAAGTAAGAGTTAAGCTTTTTTGAGCCATTTCAAAATTTCTTTCCAGCTGTTCTTTTTGCCATACATGAGGATGCCGACGCGATAAATTTTAGCAGCAAACCAGATGCAGAATAGCAGGAAGAGAATGGCGACGCCCATAGAGGTGAGCAGTTGCCACATCGGCACGCCGGCCGGCAGTCGCACCATCATAATGATAGGCGAGGTGAGGGGTATCAAGGAAAACCAGAACGCCAACGGTCCGTTAGGATTGGTGGATATGGTCGGGATTAAGATAATAGACAAAATCAACGGGATGGTGACCGGCATCGTGTATTGCTGGGAGTCGCTTTCGCTGTCCACGACAGAACCCGTTGCCGCATACAGGGTGGCGTAGATGAGGTAACCCACCACAAAGAAGAAGAAGAAACAGAGGATGATTTCCGTGAAAGATATGGGGAAGTAGTTGTTGATTTCTTGGAAAATGCTGGTGCTGGATGCGAGGTCCGGCGCTTCAGAGGCTTCGCTCATGGCCATTTCGGCAACTTCGGAACTGCTCATCAAGTCGGGGGCGGCGAGCCCTACAACAGAGACGAGGCCGACGGTGAGCAGCACCCAGATGAGGAACTGCGTGATGCCGACCAAGGCGATGCCGACAATTTTGCCGATGAGCAACTCTATCGGCTTGACGGAGGAAATGAGCACTTCCACTATGCGGTTGGTTTTCTCTTCCAGCACACCGCGCAGCACTTGACTGGCGAAGATGATGATGACAAAGTAGATGAAGAAACCGCAAAGCATGCCGATGACTTCGTTCATCTCCGCGATGTTTTCGCGCTCCTTGCCGCTATCGTCCACTTGCACGGTGGTGACAACGACTTTGGTCAGTTTCTGCATCTCTTCAAACTTCGTTGGTGAGATGTGTAGGGAGTCCTGCAAAATGCGGTCGAAGAAAATCTCGTTCATTTGGCTTTCCAGATTGCTCTGCAGATTGGAAGGCAGGTTGTCGCGGTAATAGAGGTTGCTCTTCAGTCCTTCGCTGTTGTTGAGGATGTGGAATACGCAGTCGTATTTCTCGTTGTCAAAGGCGTCCCGCTTGAGCTGGCCGATGTCGCCTGAAGCGTAGCTGAAACTGGTGTTGTCCGTTTCTTCAAAACTGTTGAGGAAAATGTCAGTGTCATCTACCACCAAGACATTGGCGTGCTGGTGGGATTCGCTCTTCATCACTAATAGCACGGGCAGCACGATGATGGCTGCAATCATGATGGGCAGCAAGATGGTTAGGATGATGAATGATTTCTTGCGGACGCGCGTGATGTATTCGCGGGATATGATGAGGGAAATGTTGCTATGCTTCATGATTGTTGGTGGTGTTATAGGTTTCAACTTGTTCGATGAAGATTTCGTTCATGGTCGGCAGCACCTCTTGGAAAGAGAGGATGGTGCTGCTTTGCATGACTGCGCTGAGCAAATCGTTGGCCGAAAGGTCTGCGGGAATGCGAACTATATATTTTTGCGTGTGCGGCGTCTGCTGCTTTTCAATGAGCTCGAACTTTGCTGCAAACAGCTGCTCTAAAGCCACATCGTCTTGGGCGACTTCTATAGCGTAAATATTCTTTTTGAATCGGTTTTTGACTTCATATAGATTGCCTTCCAGAATCTTATGGGATTTGTTGATTAAGGCAATCTCATCACAAATCTCTTCTACAGAAGCCATATTATGTGTGGAAAGGATGATGGTGGTACCTTCTTTTTTCAACTTGAGAATTTCTTCTTTCAGAAGGTTTGTGTTGATGGGGTCAAAGCCACTGAACGGTTCATCTAATATCAGAAAGGCGGGCTTGTGCAGAATCGTGATGATAAACTGCAATTTCTGCTGCATGCCTTTGGAAAGTTCTTCTACGGGACGGTCCCACCAATCTAAAATGTCATATTGCTTGAACTTGGCGCGCAGACGCTGGTAGGCCGTGCTGCGGTCCAACCCTTTCAGACGAGCCAGATACAGGGCTTGTTCGCCTGCTTTCATCTTCTTATAAAGACCACGTTCTTCGGGCAAATATCCGATTTGACGAACATCATCTGCTTGCAACGGGTGGCCTTGGAACATAATCGTTCCGGCATCCGGCATGGTGATTTGGTTCAAAATGCGGATGAGCGTGGTTTTGCCAGCACCGTTCGGACCCAATAGCCCAAAGATGATGCCTTCTTTAATGGATAAGGAAACATTGTCTAACGCCTTGTGGTTGGCGTATTGCTTCGTGATTCCCTGTACTTCTATAATGTTCATATAGTGATAGGATTTTTCTTTTTCTTCTTTTTCTTTTTCTTCTTCTTGCTTGTGGAAGCAGGGGTTTCGTAGAAGGTGGCATTGCCGTTGGCAGTTTGTAACAGCGACTTGGTGCTGTCAAAAACAAATCCTTCTGGAATAGAGATCTTGCCTCCGGAGAGCTCTGAAATCTGATGCGCAATGAGGGCGTCGTTGACGGAATCTCGATTGTATGTCAGGTACATCATCTTGAGGTGGTTGGCCAATTGCTTGCCATAATATTGGCGATATTCATCCGGATATTCGGCTACCTTTTTGATCACATTCTCCATGTTCCTTCCATAAGTGCGCAATGTGATGCTGTGCTTGTTGTAATCCGGCTTGATTATCGTAGTCTTTTTGCTTTCAGGTGCTGGCTTTGGAAAGGGTGAGTCGATTTCCAAAGTGTAATTGGACATGATGATGAGGTGGTCCCACAATTTGTGCCAATAGTCTAAAGACTCTTTCTTGTTCTTGTTGTCGGGATCTTTCACATCGTTCAGTTGGGACATTACACGCACGATGGCACGCGCTGTCTCGTTGCGCTTTTCACGGTCTTCGATGGCAACGGCATCTTCTATCATCTTTTGGACATTTCGGCCGTATTCTTTGATAATGAGTTTGTTTCGTTTTGTGTTATATTCTATCATAAAAAAAGGTTATTCAAAATAAATGGCAATTATAACGGTTATTTGGCCGGTTCTTCCTGTTGGAGTTGAGCAATGCTGTCGAGTAATACTTGGGCAATGCTGTCGCGAATGGCGCGCTGCTGGGCACGGTACTCGTTCTCATAAAAGGCGACGATGGTTCTGTTGTCGATTTTAAGTCGATATAGTGTGTTGCCGCTGGGCCATGTGCCATTGCGAAGCTGGGCGGCAGGAATGTCTTTGCAGAAGGAAATGAAATAGTCCCAAGTCGTGTCCGTCGCATTGAAATCTTGATGGGTCAATATGCAGTTGGTGTCTGCCCTAAAGAAGCGTTGGCAGGCCTCGTTGCCGTCTGTGGCAATCGTGTATTTGTAGTCGTCAGCATGCCTTCCGACTTCATGTTTGTTGAGATAGCTGCGCATCCAGTTGCAAGCGGCCTTGTTGGTCTGACTATTGTAATCCACATCGTATTTTGCGTAGCAGTCGTTGATGCCGCCGGAAATGCCATTGAAGTAAATGAACGCCGGCTGGTTGAAGGCAATGTGGCGGATGGGCAGGAACGACAGCAAAGCAATGATGCTCATGACGACAAAGTTCGCATATCGGTCGTTGATGCTCCGAAGGGCGCACTCGACGCCGCTGACCGCAATCAGCATGAACATCGAATAAATGGCATAGTAGATGGCCCACATCGTGTCAGGGTTCATGTAGTGGGATTTCACCTGATTGATGCAATAAAAAAAGGCATACAAGAAAATGAATACCGAGAAGGGCTTCAAGGTCTTAATGGCACTCTTGAAAAAGATGAAGAACAAGATGAACCCGATGATGACCACGGTCGGAATCGTGATGAAGAAATACTGTGACAAGTAACGCTTCGGGAAGTTGTCTGGACCAATCACATGCCCGGCAAAGAGCTGGTTCTCAGACACGGGATAGTTCATGGCCAATAGGGAGAATGCGTGACGCGGAGCTACTGTGGACTTTATCAAGAAAAGGGTAGATAAGCCATGTGTGATATAGACAAATGCCGTCACGCACCAAACCATGGCTATTAACAGGCCTAACGGCTTGAGGTATTCAATTTTATAGAATTTCTTCAACGGATTGTAGATGATGAAGTTCAAAACCGTGAAGAGGAAGAAAAAGTGCATGAGCACAAAGCCGGCATTGTAGGTGGATATGGCCAGCAAAGTTCCTAAGATGATTTTTACCAGCCGGTAGATTCGGATGACCGGCAATTCACGGCAGAAATAGTAAATCTGGGTGATGGTGAATACAAAGCCGAAGGCAAAAGTGACATCTACCAGATTGCTGATTGAGTAGCCGATAAACCGGGGGGATATAAACAGGAAGAAGGCCGTGAAGAATGCGGCCCTCCAACTGAATGCTTTCAGAATCAAGATGGAAAGGTACAAAATGAGCAGCCAGCCGAAGATGGCGCTAATCATGTGCCGTACTAAAAAGATATCTTTGAAGTTTAGCGTTTGTCCAATGCTATAGACGAGCAAGTCTATGTACTGGGCTTGTGTGCTGGCGTACGGGTGTTCTTTATAGGCATTCACATTGCCAATGTGGTGGAAATGGTTGTAAACCAACTCTGTATAGTGATTCTGCGCTAACTCTCTGGTGGAAATGCCGACGGTTTTGCTCATGTGCAACATCACGAGCAGCATGAATGCCATCATCACGAGCAGCAGGTACTTGTAAATGTCATCCGTGCTTTTGAGAGATAGGGAGAATAGACTTTTCTCGGTGGTGTATTTGTGCCGTTTTTGTGGTTTTTTGGACAAACGGATTTTCCACACTTCGTCATCAAACAAGTCTTGCGAATAAGTGATCTTATTGGCAACATGCTTGAGGAAGTAATAAGCTTTTTCCGTAAAGTTAAGTTTTTCTTTGTCCATTATTGGAATTTCTCCTTGTATGCAAGTAAATTATCTTGAAGATATTTTGCGGTGTCTGGTCCGAGGTTGAATAAAAGGTCAATAATCGAAAGGTTGGGTTCGAATCCGAAGCGGTCTTCAAAAACCTGGTAGTAGGGGTGTGTTAGTTTGAAAAGGTAGTCGTCGCTAAAGCTCTTCTTAGGGTGTATTTCTGTTCGTAAGTCGAAATTCTGCTTGGGTTGTAAGCTGGAGGTCAGCTTGATGTCGCAGGGCATCCTCATCAGTTTGAGAATGGTTTTCATGAGTTTGAGGTTGTACTCGAAAAGGGAGTCTGTTTTTTGTTCGTAAAAGGGACGCAACTCATCTTGGTAGTACATGAAGTAGGGACTGTTGCCGTATGCGGAGGCGATGCTCCGCCAGTGGTTGCGTTGCCACGGGGTTTTATAGTCGATGCGTGCTTCGGCAATAGGGAAGTACCCGGCCCCGTTGATGATGGGGATGCTGAGAAGCTGCTTGCCGTTGCCGCTTTGGATGTAAGCTCTATTCCGGTAGCTTTGTTTGTGAAACGCCTCATGTTGCTCCAGCCATATCTCCCCCTGCATCAGAAATGTGAAATATTCGATGGGAGGGAGATATGCCGTTGCAAGTATAGGGGTCGTGTCCAAAACTATCTGTTTATGATCATTTTGGATTTGTAGATATTGTTTCCGCTGATGATTTCAACGAAGTAGAGACCCTCAGGAAGGTCTGTGAAACTCATGTTGAAACTTGGTGCGAGGTCAACACTTTGAGTGGCTACTAACATACCCATGGTGTTGTAAACATTGCAAATGCCGTTTTGCATGTCGAAACCGCCCTTGATGGTTACTGAACCGCTGGTCGGGTTTGGAGCAATGCTGAAGGTTTGAACGGGCATGCGGTCTTGAACGCCGGTGCCGCTGGTATAACGGATACCATAAAGCACTTTGGTGCCTGTGTTATCAGGGTCAAGCCAAGGTTGGAGTTTTTTAGATGCGTTGCTGTTGTTGTTGTTGGTCCATGAGTAAGAGAACTTACCATAGTTGTCCGTGCCGGAAAGGTAGTCGCATGCGCTGGAACCGTTGCTCAAGTCGCCAATGATATTGCCGCTGGCATTGAACAGAGGAGAGCCGGAAGAACCGCCTTCCGTACAACCTTTGGAAGTGGCTGCTGTGTTGTACCAATATACAGACCAGTATTTGTTGGAAGCGCCGCCCGGACTGGTGACCATTCTTGGAATACTGATTTTCTTGATGTCGCCGCCTGGGTGGTGGATGGCAGCACCTACAGAAGAAGTGCCCGTTGCATCCCAACCGGCGAAGAACAAACTGTCTTGAATACGAGGAGAAATCGTGCCCGTGAGCTTCAACAACAAGAAGTCGGAACTGGTGTTGAGGTCAGCACGAGCGATGATGGTGGCGCCATTCACGATTCTGTTGAAAGGGCCATCAGTGGCTTCGCAAGTAGCGCCTTCGTATTGGAAATAGAACTTGAAAGTGCAGTTGGTGCCGTCTAAGCAGTGGTTGGCACTCAAGAGGTATGGGGTTTTATCCATTCTGACGTTGTTGATCATGGCGCCGGAGCAAAGGTAAGAACCAGTAGAACCGGTGATGCTGATACAAGCTACAGAGTTGATTTGGTTGCGCCAGCCGTTGCCTTCAGGACAGTTTACATTCGGGTGGCAATCGCCTTCTGCATTGCCAATGTGGCCCTTGCTTTCGGAAATGCCCAAGAAGTCACGGTAGATGTGGCTGACACGGTCGATTTCGATTTCGCCGTGGAAAGGAACATTAGCCGGCTCGTAATATTCGAGGATGGCTTCGTCGCCGACAATGTCTTCAGCAGCTAAGACGCCATTTTCTTGAATGTCCTTGCTGGTGTAAGTGCCGGTGAGCTGCGTGCGGTCGCCACTGTAAATGTGGAATTGAGCACCTTCTGGAATGTTGAACTTGGAGAAGAAAATGTCCAACATTACCGCATCCTTAGAAGAAATAGACAAACGCCAAAGACGAGCGCCATCAGACAAAATGTCCGTACGGCCACTATTGCTGAATGTGTATCCAACATGATGAACATAGCCCACGCGCAAAGGCGTGCCATTTTTGACGTTTAAGGCATCTTCTCTATAAAGTTTGTCAACATCCAATGAGGGAAGGACAGCCTTGTCAATACTGTACGAAATGTCGCTGTGGGTAAAGCTGTAAGGTTGACCCACAACTGCTTTTTGTGCAAAGCAAGTTGTTGCAAGTAAACATGTTACTGCGAGCAGAGAGAATAGTTTTTTCATATTGATGAATGTTTAATTTTTAGAGCCGCAAAAGTATAAAAAAAATTGTACCTTTGCACGCTTTTTTATAGATACAATATGACTGTTAAGAAAAAAATCAAATTTGAAGGAACCCCTTACGAGGGAAATATTGAAGAACTTATTATTCAAGCGCTTATTGAAAAACAAGGCGTTGACATCCAATGCATCAACCTGAAAAAAGTAAATAATGCCTATTTCGATTATTTCATTATCTGCACGGGAAATTCCAAACCGCATGTAGAAACATTGAGAGACTTTGTACAGGAAACGACTCAGCGTGCCGCTGGCATGAAGCCGGTTCATGTGGAAGGCCTCGACAATACCGAATGGGTGCTGTTGGACTATTTCAATGTGGTTGTTCACATTTTTCAACCAGAAGCAAGACAATACTATAACCTCGAAGCTCTCTGGAGCGATGCGGATGTTCAAAGATTCTAATTTATCCTCACCCTACTATGGCCGTTAACGACAAGAATTCAAAACCTAATATTTTTGGTAAAAACGGAGGCAAATCTCCCAAGAAGAAGCAGAAATTCGCGCTGCCTGGCATCTATTTGCTAATACTGGTTGCCATTGCACTTGTTTGGCTGTTTAACGATAACGCATTGACTGGTCCCGTTTTGGTGGACAATACGCAGTTCAAACAAATGGTTGAACAGAAGGATATTGAACATGTGGAATATATCCGCAAAAATGACCGCGTCAACATTTTTCTGAAAAATAGCGTGCTCTCCAAACAGGCCTATAAAGATGTGCAGAAAAACACCGAAGGCCCGCAATACTACATGTCCACGGGAGACTTCCAAGTGTTTAATGAGGAACTCAAAACCATCAAGGAAAATGCGATTCAAAAGCGCCTCGACAAAGATTCTACTTTGCTGAAGTCTGATGTGATTGATGAATACGACTTTCCAATAAAGCAAAATAACACGAAAAGCTGGGGTGTTGACATTTTCTTCTGGCTCTTCCCTGTTTTGCTGATTGTGGTCCTTTTTGTATGGTCCACCCGTGCCATGCGCGGCGGCGGTCCTGGCGGTCCTGCCGGCAATATCTTCAATATCGGCAAATCCCGCGCCCAAGAGTTCGATGAGAAATCCGGACAACTGGTGACCTTTAAGGATGTCGCTGGCTTGGAAGGTGCCAAATTCGAAATCGAAGAGGTGGTTGACTTTTGGAAAAATCCTAACGAATATACCGTGCTCGGCGGCAAAATTCCGAAGGGCGTCCTCTTGGTGGGCCCTCCGGGAACAGGTAAGACTTTGCTCGCTAAAGCTGTGGCCGGCGAAGCGAAGGTGCCGTTCTTCTCTTTGTCAGGCTCCGACTTTGTGGAAATGTTCGTCGGCGTGGGCGCTTCCCGTGTTCGCGACTTGTTTAAGACCGCCAAGGAAAAGGCTCCATGCATCATCTTCATCGACGAGATTGACGCTATCGGTCGCGCCCGTGGCAAAAGCGCTTATTCCAATGCCAACGATGAACGCGAAAGCACCCTTAACCAGTTGCTGACCGAAATGGACGGCTTCTCTACCAATGCGGGTGTGATTATCATGGCCGCTACCAACCGTGCCGATGTGCTGGACCGCGCTTTGCTGCGCGCGGGCCGCTTTGACCGCCAGATCGCAGTCGAATTGCCGAACCTTAATGAACGCCGCGGCATCTTCGGCGTGCATGTCCGCAAACTCAAACTCGGTCCGGATGTCGATTTGGATTTCTTTGCTAAACAAACTCCCGGCTTCTCGGGCGCGGATATTGCCAATGTGTGTAATGAAGCTGCCTTGATTGCAGCCCGTAACAATAAAACTCAAATTGAGAAGGAAGACTTCTTGGCTGCCGTGGACCGCATTATCGGTGGTCTGGAACGCCGTGGCGGCGTCTTCACCCCTGAAGAGAAAAAGGCCATCTCTTATCACGAATCTGGCCACGCTACCGTTAGCTGGCTGCTTCGTTATGCTTCTCCATTGGTCAAGGTTACCATCGTGCCGCGCGGCAAAGCCCTCGGCGCTGCCTGGTACCTGCCAGAAGAACGCCAACTGACGACTTACGATCAACTGGTGGATGAAATGACGGCCCTGCTTGGCGGCCGCGCCGCAGAAGAGGTGGTGTTTAACCAAGTCTCTACGGGCGCCCTCAACGATTTGGAACGCGTTTCCAAACAAGCTTACGCAATGGTCGTGTATTACGGCTTGGATAAGAAAATTGGCAATGTGAGCTATTACGATTCTACCGGCCAACAAGAATTCGCCTTCGGAAAGCCGTATAGCGAAAAAACGGCGCAAGATATCGATGCGCAGATTCATGAGTTGATTGAAAGTTGCTATCAGAAAGCCAAAAATATATTGATTGAACACAGAAGCCAACTGGATGAATTGGCAGCCCTCTTGCTCGAACGCGAAGTCATCTTCACGGAAGATGTGGAACGCATTCTGGGCAAACGCCCTTTTGAAAATGAAAGCACCCCGGCTGCTGAGCCCGCTGCCTCAACGGAAACCGCAGAGCCTGTTGACCCTGTTATCAAACCTGAATGATTATGAACGATAATACTTTTGACTCAGATGTCCTTTCTCAAAAAGAAAGCATTCGTAGAAATATACGCGATGCGCTGACGAATAAGAAGTCCATCAGCTATATGACGCCGGACTTAACCGTGCCAGCGTTTGATGCGGTTGAACATCCCTTGACAACGTTTGTGAGCAATTTCCGTAAAGCCGGCGGCAAGTTGATACCTTGCACCAATATGACGCTCATGAACCTTTTGGACAAACTTATCAAGAGCCAAAAATATAATACGCTGTTGAATACCAGTCCGAATTTGGGCGCCCTGCTGACAAAACGAAACATCAGCTTCGTGAATGCAATCGACCCTTTTTATCCGGCAGATGCCGTATTGTGCTTTTCCGATATGCTCGTGGCACGCACTGGTGGCATTGGATTTACTCAGCATGCGAATCGCTATGTTTCTGTGAAAAACTTGGCTCGTGATATTATTGTGGTCTCCCGCGATGTGTGTATCTATCCGGAATTGGAACAAGCTATGGCGGATCAGAAACGACGCTATGGGGAAGTGCAACCGCCGATGATGGAATTTCTGTCGCCCGCGCCTCAAGATGACTTGGGCGGCATAGAAAAACCCCAACCTACCAACCCTCTCTTTATCTTATTCTTGGTGTCAGATGCCTTTGCTCAATCCGAGGCCGCTCACGTCACTGCTGCCCAAAAACCGGTGGCAGAAACGCACCCTGTAACTCCCGTCGCCCATGAATCCCAAAACCAAGAATCTGCTGATTAGAACTGCATCAGGAGCAGTCTATGCGGGCCTGATGATTGCGGGCACACTCATCCCACCGCTCATGGTGCTGCTGATGTGCATCGTATCTATTGTCGGCATTCATGAATTCTGCAAGATGACTTCCGGCCCCGTTGACCGATTGTCTGAAGGATTGATGATGATAGCAGCTTTCTTCTTGGCGGTAGTGGCGCTCTGCCAATTGCCAATGTATGCCTCCGATTTTGCCGTCCCAGCTATTGTGATGATCGCATTTTTCTTCTTGCTGTTAGGATATGTGGCAATTATGGTGGTGGCAGAACTCTTTCGCCGTAGGCCTTGTCCGATAGAGCAAATAGGCAAAGGCGTTTTCGGCATGCTTTGGATTGTCTTGCCCTTGGGACTTATGGCCACCTTTCCTACAGTTTCTCGGCCGTTGGCACTGGCATTCCTGTTGCTGATTTGGGGCTGCGATACCTTTGCCTATCTGGGCGGTTCTATGTACGGCAAGCATAAAATGTTTGAACGTATATCTCCCAAAAAAACTTGGGAAGGAACGCTCACGGGCATTGCCTTGACGATGGCCATGGCTGTGATTTTGTGGCGGATACCATTTTTCAAGTTCGGCAATCTTCTTTATGAAAATATTGTTTTGTGGATAATCTTCGCTCTTGTAATAGCGCTATTTGGCATTTTCGGCGATTTGCTGGAATCCCTTTTCAAACGCAATGCGGGCATAAAAGATAGCGGCAACATCATGCCCGGACATGGTGGCATCCTGGACCGCTTCGATTCTATTCTTTTTGCGATTACTCCTGTAATGCTATTGTTAATTTTCCTATTCTGCATAGGATATTAGTTTTTTCTATATGAGCAAAGAGGTCATTTCTATACGAGGCGCCAAGGTCAACAATTTGAAAAACATAGATGTTGACATCCCGCGGAACAAACTGGTGGTCATCACGGGGTTGTCCGGCTCGGGCAAGTCTTCGTTGGCGTTCGACACACTCTATGCAGAAGGTCAGCGTCGTTATGTGGAGAGTTTGAGCTCCTATGCCCGTCAGTTTATGGGCAAGATGCACAAGCCGGAGGTGAAGTCCATCATGGGCATTCCGCCCGCTATTGCTATTGAACAACATACGTTGTCGCACAATCCGCGCTCTACCGTAGGAACAGTAACGGAAATTTACGAATATTTGAAACTCCTCTTCGCACGCATCGGACGCACCTATTCTCCGATTAGCGGCAAGGAGGTTCGCCGTGACCATGTTGCAGATGTGGTCGCCTATATTCAAACTATCCCAGCAGGCGTGAAAGTCTATGTGCTGGCTCCCGTGGTGCTTCCATCGGGTAGAACATTGAAGGAACAATTGTCGATTTTGCGTCAACAGGGTTTTAGTCGCGTGGTCTATAATCGTCAACTTTGCGAAATTGACGAGTTCTTGAATGGTAAGAAGGCTACGCGTGTGTCGGGCATGTTTGTGCTCATCGACCGTTTTAAGTCTGAAAATATAGCATCCAATATGGCGCGATTGCAGGATTCTCTGCAAATTGCCTTTTCCGAAGGCAGGGGCGTTTGCGTGATTCAAACTGAAGGAGAGTCTGTGTCGCAAAAGACCTTCAGCAATCTTTTTGAACTGGACGGCATTTCGTTCGAAGAACCATCGGTCAATTTGTTTAGTTTCAATAATCCCTATGGTGCCTGCAAAACTTGCTTGGGCACAGGCATGATTGAAGGGGTGGATCCCGATTTGATTTTTCCGGATAAGTCGCTGTCCGTGGCTACTGACGCAGTGGCTTGTTGGCATGGCGATGTGCTCGGTGAGTGGAAGAACAAATTCATGCGGCAGGCTGCCAAACGCGGCTTCCCACTACATGCGCCGATTGAGGATTTGACAAAGGAACAATTTGACTTGCTCTGGTTTGGCGATGAAAAACATAAGGTGGAAGGCATTGTGCAGTTCTTCCAATTTGTGGCAGCGAATACGTTTAAGATCCAGTATCGCGTGCTTCAAGCCCGCTATCGCGGTAGAGAAGTGTGCCACGAATGCCACGGCACCCGCCTTCGCAAAGATGCCCAATATGTGAAAGTCAATGGCAAGAATATTACCGAACTGCTCGCTATGCCGGTGTCTCAGCTGAAGGATTTCTTTGAACATTTTAAGTATGCCAATAATACAGAGAAGGAGATAGCTAAGAATTTGGTGAAAGAGCTGACGACCCGCGTGGGCTTGTTGGATGAGGTTGGCTTGGGCTATCTAACGCTGGACCGTACCAGCAACACGCTTTCTGGCGGTGAGTCGCAGCGTATTAACTTGGCAACCTCGTTGGGCAGCAGCCTGGTGGGCTCTCTCTATATATTGGATGAACCCAGTATCGGCCTCCATCCGCGCGACACGAACAATCTGATTCGTGTGCTCAAAAAACTGCGCGATATCGGCAATACGGTCATCGTGGTGGAACATGATGAATCCATCATCCGCGCCGCCGACTACTTGATTGATATCGGTCCGCGTGCCGGCCAACAGGGTGGAGAGGTGGTATTTTCCGGTACTTATGAAGATTTGATTAAGGAAGAGGACAATCTGACCGCATCCTATCTTCGCGGTATGGATGGCAATTATCCCAAAAGCCAATGCCAGATGATACCCGTGCCTAATAAACGCAGACGCTGGCGTAATTATGTTGAAATTATTGGCGCTAAAGAGCATAACTTGAAAAACATCGATGTCAAAATCCCCTTGGAGTGCTTGACGGTGGTTACGGGGGTCAGCGGCTCTGGTAAGAGCAGCTTGATTGCCAATGTGCTCTATCCAGGATTGCAGCGCCTGTTGGATAAAGGCAATTTGAAACCCGGACGGTATAGCCGCATAGATGCGGATATGAATAAACTCTCGGATGTGGTGTTTGTGGACTAAGTCCCGATTGGCCGTTCCACTCGCTCCAATCCGGCCACCTATGTGAAGGCATACGACTATATTCGTGAATTATTTGCTTCACAACCATTGGCCAAACAACGAAATTACCGCCCGACCTTTTTCTCTTTTAATGTGGCTGGCGGTCGATGCGAGGAGTGTGAAGGCGAAGGCGTTATCCGCATCAATATGCAGTTTATGGCGGATGTGGAATTGGTTTGTCCTTCTTGCGAAGGAAAACGCTTTCGTGATGAAACGCTCGATGTGAAGGTGAAAGACAAAACGATTACCGATGTGCTCAATATGACTGTTTCTGAGGCAGTGGATTTCTTCCGCTCGCTGCCAGTGTCGGATGTGACGAACAATATTATCCGTCGTCTGCAACCCCTTCAAGATGTCGGCTTGGGTTACTTGGTGATGGGACAATCCTCGAATACCCTTTCCGGCGGCGAAGCCCAACGCGTGAAATTGGCATTCTATCTCTCCTTGGGCGACGACCAGCAGAACAAACTTTTTATCTTTGACGAACCGACTACGGGCCTGCATTTTCATGATATCAATAAATTGTATGCCTCTTTTAATCGCTTAATAGAAAGAAATAATACAATTGTGGTAATCGAACACAATACGGAAATTATCAAGTGTGCCGACTGGATTATCGATATGGGACCAGAAGGTGGTGACGAGGGCGGCAAGATTGTTTTTGAAGGCACGCCTGAAAAACTGATGGAACGCAAACGCTCTTATACGGCTCAGGCACTTCAAGGAAAATTGTAATGTACTACTTTATTATATTTATTAACCTAAAAAAATAATGATATGAAAGCATCCGAAATTTTAGCATTCGCAGCAGGCGCTGCCGCAGCAGTAGGCGTAACTCTTTTGTTTACGACGGATAAAGGTAAGGAAATCCGTAAGAATGTTTCTCAAAAATTATCTAAAGAGGAAATCGATAAGCTTATTGAAAAACTGAAAAAACAACGCGAAGCAGCTCCATCTGAGACGGAAGATGATATCGTGGATGAAGTGGCTGAAGTGGTAGATGAAGTTTTGTAATAGACTAATACTATGGGTCTTTTAGATTTGTTTTCATCCAAGTCGGAACGCAACGAGCAGACTTTGAATGATGCGAAGGATTACCTTTCCAAAAGGTATGATTTGCTAAAATTGGAACTCTTGGAGAAGTCATCGCAGATTTTATCTGTAGTCCTCTCCATGTTGATTATCGTGGTTTGCGCCGTTGTGGTTTTGGTGTACCTATCCTCCGCGCTCATTAGTTGGTTGACGCTGGCACTGAATGCGGCGTGGGCATACACTATCGTCTGCGGACTCTTTTTGGTAATCATTCTGGTGGTTTTGAAAACCAAGGACAAATTGTTCGTGAAACCTTTTATTCGCAAGTTCAGCCGTATCTTATATAAAGAGGAAAATACAGAGGATGCTGTTGAAATTAAGGAAAAAACGAACCGGAAAGGAGGTCCCCATGAGTAAGTCGCCGGATAACGACCTTCAGGAAATTGCACGCCGAAAAGAAGCGTGGCGTAAGGAAATCAAGCAGCAGGAAACTCAATTGAGTCACGATTTCGATGCCTATCAGGAAGATGTGGACACGCTGAAGCATGTTTGGAATCGCATTGTCAGCATGCGCAAATTGCGTGAGCGCTCGCATGTGGACAATATTGCATCTACGCTGGGTTCCTATACCAAAAAGCCGGCGTTGGTGACGGCCATTA
>JAKSMD010000110.1 GCA_024400815.1 Bacteroidales bacterium
AAGTAATCTTTCAAATTCAGCTTTCAATTCACCAACTTCGAATGGAAGACCCATGATCTTGTTGTATTGAGTCATAGGGCATTCAGGGAATTGGGTGCGGAGATAGCCTGCAAACTGACCGTTGTTAAGTTCGCAAACAATGATTTTCTTGTATTTGCGAAGGATGTCGCCAGTGTTTTTCGGCAGCGGGCAGATGTAGTTGAAGTGTGTGTAAGCAACCTTCGTGCCTTCAGCATTCATTTCTTCAACTGCCAAAGTCAAAGCGCCAGAGGTGCCGCCCCAACCAACAACGAGGAGGTCTGCGTCTGGATCGCCAGTAACTTCTTGTTCAGGGATGTAGTTGGCAACGCGATTGACTTTTTCTTGACGATTGTGAACCATCAAAGCGTGGTTTTCAGGATCGGTGCTAAGAGGGCCGTCAGGGCATTTTTCAAGACCGCCAACGCGGTGGCTGAGACCTTCCATTCCAGGAAGTGCCCATTCGCGAGCGAATTTTTCTTCGTCGCGGCGGAACGGACGATAGTTAGGATCGTTAGGAGTTGCCAATCTTGGGGTGATGCTTGGCAGATCAGCGGTCTTTGGAATACGGAAAAGTTGTGAACCATTGCCGAGGTATCCGTCGGTGAGAAGGATAACCGGAGTCATGTGTTCCAAAGCGATTTTAGCTGCGTTGTAAGCCCAATAGAAGCAGTTTGCACTGGAAGAAGCGGCAACTACAACCAGTGGGGCTTCGCCGTTACGACCGTAGAGAGCCTGGTTGAGGTCGGATTGTTCCGTCTTGGTAGGAAGACCGGTAGAAGGACCACCACGTTGTACGTCAACCACAACCAATGGGAGTTCAACCATGCAGGCCAAACCGAGTGCTTCGCTCTTCAGGGAGAGACCAGGGCCAGAGGTGGAAGTACATGCCAATGCACCAGCGTATGAAGCACCGATAGCAGAGCAGATACCTGCGATTTCGTCTTCAGCTTGGAATACGCGAGCGCCGAGGGATTTGTGCTTTGCTAATTCAACCATGACATCCGTTGCAGGCGTGATAGGGTAGGAACCCAAGAAAAGTCTGCGACCAGAACGTTCTGAAGCAGCTAACAGACCCCAAGCCGTAGCGACATTACCGGTAATGTTGCGGTAACGGCCTTTGGGCATTTCGGCATGTGCGAATTCGAAAATATGGGAATGCATAATTTCCAACTTGTCAGCATATTCGTAGCCTTCGGTGAGGACGGCTTTGTTTAATTTGACAACGTCAGGTTTCTTGGCGAATTTGCGTTCAAGATATGCGAAGGTTTGATCCAATTTCTTATGGGTGGCATAGAAGATAATGCCGAGTGCGAACATGTTGCGACACTTGTCGGCTGTTTTCTTGTCAGCCCCTTGTTCTGTGCCAATGCGGTGCGTGAAAGAGGTGACAGGAGCTTTAATAATTGTGTAAGCGCGTTCCAATTCGTCAGAGAATGGATTTTCGGTATAACCGGCTTTTTCCATTGCTTCATCCGTGAAAGTGTCAATGTCAACGATTACAGTAGCACCTTTCTTTGCCCATTTGAGGTTGGATTTGAAGGAGGCTGGGTTCATTGCCACTAAGATGTCGCATTTGTCACCAGAACTGTAAATGTGGTTGCCAACATGAACTTGGTACCCGGAAACACCTGCAATAGTGTTGTGCGGAGCACGGATTTCAGCTGGATAATCTGGAAATGTCGCGATGTCGTTGCCGGTAAGGGCAGATGCATCAGAAAACAAGGTTCCCGATAATTGCATACCATCGCCAGAGTCGCCTGCAAAGCGGACAACAAGGTCGTCGATGTTTTTAATTTGTTCGTTACTTGTCATTTGTATATTGTTTTTTTTATTGATATAATTTGCTGTTATTCAACTGTTTTTATAATAAATGCGTTTTTGACACTGCTTAAATAAAAACGGGTGCAAAGGTACATTTTTTCAACAATAAAACAAGCAAATTTTCCCTTTATAAATAGGTATTTTTTTATTCTAATTTTATATCTTTGCGACCATGAAAATAGTAACACCTAAAATAACAAAATTTGACTGGCTGATTGATTTCGGCTTGACCAAAGACTACTATATCTTCATGGTCCGTTCCGATTTATCAGATTTGCAGTTCGCTAATGCGATGAGTCGGTTGTATCACCAAGATTTTTCATTTTTGACGAAGGTGGTTGCGGATGAACAGCATCCGGGTGCGACTTATTCTTTGTTTTTTTCTTCCCTTTCTGTCTGTGATCAGGTTTATATGTCTGTCCTTAATAATAAAACATCTTTGGACCCTAATTTAGAATCTGAGAATCCTGATCCGCTGTTGGGACTTTTTATGTTTGAAGACGATAGTTATATTTTCAATAAGCAGGGACGCCGTGTGTTTGATTGTCCCTATAGCGATTATGACTATTTGATATTTTTGTCCTGCCCCAATGGTACGGCTGTTGATTACTATATTAATCCATTAAAACTATTTCCTAAAATGGATTTGAAAGAGGTTTCGGATATGTTGCAACCGAAGAAAAAGAAGGGCGAAGAGCAAAAATCCAATTTTTTGAAAAATCTGTTCAATAATTGTGAATTGTTGATTAGTGAGTATGAGACAGAACATTTGAAACAATTTTTAGGCGAAAAAAATACGATTGCGCCTGAAATCTATCCGACGGATAGAATTCCAAGAGGTTATTCCTTTTCAAGTGCGTTAGTTGGTCGGGAGGATATTTAGCATTTTCGACTGACGAGGATGATTCGTTCGTCATTATGCCATGTAGTGCCGAACAGGTAAATGTCGCCTCCGTCGGATAACTTTAATTTCTGCTTTAGTGATTCTGCTGTCAAGGGAAAATTCCGGATGGACACATTGGCTTGACGGATATCCTTAAGGTGCTCTTTGATCGCTTTTTTGTTGGGCACAAAGCAATCTATGATTTCAAAAATTCTTCCGGGAAAGTCTTCTATGGGTGTTGTGGAAAGATAAAGATGACTATGCGGATGCAGTTTTTGTAGTCCAAATCGGGTCGCAATGGTCTTAAATGCTCCTGCTTTGAGTACTGATGCATTGGGCTCTAAAAGATATTTTTGCAAATGCACTGCCAATTGGGGTGTGGCCGTCAGCTCTTCATTTTCAGTGAATGAAAATGTGTGTGTCTTGTCTGAGCGAATGTCCGCAGCAACGAAAGTGCGATTGGTGTGGTCTCCTTTTGTCATTAGGAGAAGAATTTCTTTACATTCTCCGTTGACGGACACAATATGCGCGCTTTCCACTTCGGGCAGGGTACGGATGGTTTGTTTTAAGTCAATCATAGGGGACAATTTCACCATAATGCGATTGGCTTTTTCCAATAAGGAGTCCTTTAAGATTGAAATGTTGGGTGAGCATTGTTCGATGGATATTACTCGGTTGCCATGCTCGTCGCGGCGGGAGGGGTCCAAGTAGATGGTATTCACAGGTTCCATTTGCGGCAACATCTCTTCCATGTTGCCGCAATGAAACTGTATGTTGTGAATGTTTAAGATGGCCGCATTGTGTTCTGCAATCTGGCATAATTCAGGTTGGAATTCAACATATTGGCACAATTTGAACTTTTTTGCAAAAGCAAACGTGTCAACGCCAAAACCGCCGCTAAAATCTACAAAGGTGGACCCTTCTATCAACGATGCTTTGTATTCCGCTGTTGCGCTGGATGAACATTGTTCCAAGGAAACGGTGGCGGGATACCAGATCTGCTCATTGGCGTAGAAGTCTGGCAGTTTGCTTTGGGCTTTTTGTCGGCCTTGAATCTGCTGTATGGCCATGTGGAAGTCCACATCGGGCAACTTGCACCCGCGCAGTGCCAGTTCGCGCGGATTGTCGTCCTGGTGCTCTCGGATGAAGGCGGTTGTGGCTTCGTTGATTTTCATCTGATGTGGAAATTAGTCCGATTTAATTTATTGATTGAGCACTTTTTGCAATGTTGTTCCTTGGGATGTTTTTATCTGTAAGAAGAAAATGCCTCCATTGGGCAGCGCCACTTTTGTTTCAACATTGGAAGGACGAATGGCTTGTAACAATTTGCCGTCCGCGCTGAACAAGTGAATGCTACTTGGAATTTCGTTTTGAGAAACAACAAAGCAAGTGCCTTGAGCGGGATTTGGATATACTTGAATATGGTTGGCATTGTAATTTTCAACGCCAGTGGTGTCGATAGGCGGAAGTTCCTCTGTATGAAATGATACCATTGCCCATTCGCTTGTCAAACCGTTATCGCAAACAGAACGGACATAGAATTCGTAGTCTGTGCCGGGTGTCAAATCTGTTAGGTTGACGGTGCTGTCGGTGGCGGTGAATAGGGTCCCATTATCTGGGGTGAAACCTTCCACATCGAAAGTGTATTGCCATTCGGTCGGATTTTCAATGTTGTTCCAAGAAATGGTGGCGTGGGTGGTATCTGCAGTTTGCACTGTCAAGTTCGTGACGCCTAAGCAAGTGTCTGGTTCAACAATCGGACTTGTGGTTAGTAATTGCAGGTTGTCCAAGTAGAAGGCAGAACCTTGCTGACGGTTGTTGTTGGCGGAGGAGACCAACATAATAATCAATGAGTCGGGGTCAACATTGGCGAACTGAGCCGGGTTATAGTCGTAAAGTTTCATATATTCAATAGAGAATGGGGTGTAGTCGCTGGCGTCTGTGAAGTCGAAGCTGTAGCCGCCGCCGACCACTTCTCTGCGGTGGGTGATTGAATTGTATTTGGTGCCGAAATAGAAGATGCCGCCATTGTCATCTGCGATGGCAGAGGTGTATTTGTAATGGCCAATAAGTTCACTGGGCACTACGCCGTTCAAAGGAATGCCGCCCGTAAAATAGTGGTTCACATCGGCTTCTGCCAGCATGGCGAAAAGTTGGTCGTTGTTGTCCAAATTGCTTAATACGGTGGTGACCATAGGCAAAATGCTATCCAAATTGAGCTCTGCTGTGGATAAAATGGTAGGGGCTACCAAAGAGGTGTATTCAGAATCGATAGCGGATTCCGCTAAGCTGTAAACAAGCGGGTCAATGAGGTCGGACATCATGAATGTTTCAATTTTCAGGGCAGCGTTTCCATCTGGCACGGTGCCTGTTTCTTGCGTTGCTTTCAACAAAGGCACGCTGGTGTTGATGTTGACATTGAACCCCATGTAACTCAAGTTCTCATTGACGGGGTAGGTGAGGTAGTTCCAATCGCTTGGATAAGTGTAGTCGCTGTACACAGGCAATTGGAAAAATAAAACGCTAACGCCGTAGCCTTGTCCCGTTTGCCAATTTTCAAAACTGCCATTGGGAATGGTGAAATTGTTTTGTGCTTTGCTGACATTTGTCAAACTTAGCAAGCAGAGGATGATGATTGCAAAAAGTCTTGTCTTTTTCATTTTTAAGAAGGATTTTGGTTGCAAAATAGATCCATTTTGGTCAGCCAGTGCATGGCAGATTTGATGGTCGGTGTTTTTCCAATAAGAAGGACGAGTTTGTTGTTGATTTCTTTGAGTTGAACTTGAGGATGGTTGAGTTGTAGGAAGGTGAGAATTTTACCGAACTCGTCGGATTGGTAAAATTTGGAGTTGGCATTGCCGATGAAATGGCCGGCAAAGGAGCCCTTGCGCAAGATGATTTTCTCAAAATAGAGTTTGCTGGCCAGCATTCGAAGAGGGACGGTCTGCATGAGTTCTTCCGTTTGGCGAGGCATTGGACCGAAGATGTCAACGACTTTTTTGCGGAAGACTTCCAATTTGTCGAGGTCACGGATGCTGTCGAGTTCTTTGTATAAGCTCATACGCTCGCTGACGCTGTTGACATAGTCGGTGGGGAAGAGTGCATCGATGTCGGTTTCCAAGATGCATTCGCGTTGAAGCAGGCCGGAGTTGTCGGCCATTGAGACCTCTTCGAAGTCCGTATCACGCATTTCTTGGATGGCTTCGGCTAAGATTTTCTGGTACATTTCGTAACCGATTTCGTTGATGAAGCCGCTCTGATCGGCACCGAGAATGTCGCCTGCGCCCCGAATGTCGAGGTCGCGCGTGGCCATTTGGATGTCGCTGCCGATGTCGGAGAGGTTCTCAGTAGCTTCCAGCCGTCTGCGGGCG
>JAKSMD010000111.1 GCA_024400815.1 Bacteroidales bacterium
TGTTGGCTGCTCTTCCTGAAGAACAGATGGGCCTCGGCCACGCTTTCGAAATGGACCCGATGCTCGAAAACGGCTTCCTCCTCGAACTTGCTCAGGCACAAATGACCCGCGAAATCTTCCCGAAGGCTACTTTGAAATATATGCCTCCTACAAAATTCATGACCGGCAACATCTTCCGCGGCCATATCCAAGACGCCCTCTTCAACATGATCGGCATCTGGACCAACCAGGGTATCCAATTGCTCGGTATGCCTACAGAGGCAATCCACACGCCGTTTATGAGCGACCGCTACCTCTCTATTGAAAACGCTCGCTACATCTTCAACGATATGAAGAGCATCGGCGAAGAAATGGAATTCCGCGAAGGCGGTATCTGCCGCGAACGCGCTAAGACGGTCCTCAACAACGCTATCGAACTGCTGAAGCAAATCGTCGATGAAGGTCTCTTCTCCGCTCTCGAAAAGGGTATCTTCGGCGATGTGAAACGTCCGATGAACGGTGGCAAGGGCCTCGCCGGCGTCGTTACCAAAGGCGACAACTACTTCAACCCGTTTGTGGAACTGATGAAGAACCGTAAATAAGAGGAACCATTAGCTATTAGCTTTTTAAACCTAAAACTTCTAAAGCAAAGATGAAGCTTAAATCCATATTCCTGTTGGCCTTGGTGGCATTGTCCGTGATGACGGGCTATGCACAAAAGGCCACGACGGAACCACAAGGCGAGAAGGTCGCTGTGGTCTATTTCTGCAGTGAAATCACTCCGGAGAACATTTTGAAATTATACAACGCCTTGGGTGTAAATCTGCAGGGCAATGTCGGTTTGAAGGTTCACTTCGGCGAACCGGGCAACCAGAACTTCTTGAGTCCTGACTTGCTGAAACCTTTGGTGGAAAAGGTGAAACCTACCTTTGTGGAATCCAATGTGGTGTATGTCGGCCCGCGCCGCTACACCGATTCCCACATCCAGGTGGCTAAAGACCACGGATTCACATTTGCCCCTATCGACATCCAGGATGCGGAAGGCGAAACCGTATTTCCGGGAGATGCCAATTTCAAGCACTGCAAAACCGTACATGTGGGCAGCCACTTCGGCAATTATGATTCCTACATTATCTATTCTCACTTCAAGGGTCACGGCTCTTCCGGCTTCGGTGGTGCCATCAAGAATGTGGGCATGGGTATGGCTTCCCCTGGCGGCAAGATGGCTATTCATTCCAACATTTACCCTGTGGTGGCTAATCAGGACAAATGCGTGCACTGCAACCGTTGTAGCCAGAACTGTCCGGGCAACGCCATCACCATTACGGAAGAGGGTCCGGTGCTCGACACAACCAAATGCTTGGGTTGCGCCAAATGCCTCGCCGAATGCCCGCTTCGTCTTTTCAAGCAAAACCACGCCAACTACAACGAATTGGCCTTCTTGGAAAAACTCGTGGAATACACGAAGGTGATGATGGACCAGAAGCCGATGTACTACATCAATGTGATGGCCAACATTTCCGCATCCTGCGATTGCAGTGCGAAGGCCCCGAAACCCTTCGTGGGTGATGTCGGCGCTGTGGCTTCTTTGGATATCGTCGCCATCGACCAGGCCTGCCACGACCTCGTGTCTGCCGCAGCTGGCGAAGATGACGTGTTCAAGAAACTCCACAATGTGGATTCCCAAGCCCAATTGGACTATGCCGAACAACTCGGCATGGGCACAACCAAATATATTCTCATTGATGTGGCCACGGGCAAACAGATTACAGTGAAAGAAGCCGTAAGGAAATGACATTGGCTATTAGCTTTTAAACCTTAAACCTTAAACTTTGAACCTCAAATAGAATAGTTTACAAGAATCTCTACTAAATGGACAAACAAAATCTTCCAGTCGGCACCCGCGTATCGCACGAAAAATATGGCGAAGGCATCATCAGTGAAAACAATGCCCTGACCTACAAAATCATTTTCGTGCGTGGAGGCGAAATCGAATTCTCTAAGATGAGTGTGAATTTGGATGTTGTTGAACCCGCTGAGGCAACCGACGATCAGCCCAGACTGAATCTTAAGGAATTTGAAAAAGTGCTGACGCATATTCTCAACAAATACAACGGCATTGAGCATAAAGCGGATTTGGGCAAGAAATGGCAGGGCGGAACAATGATTCTGCAACCCGCGAACAAAGAACTCAAACCCAAGGATATGCCCATCGAAACCTTCTTCCATAAGATTGTGATGATGCGTGACCGTCTGCGCGTGCTCGAACAGAACATCAACAGCAACGACTCCCTGACCGATGAGGAAAAGGTGAATCTGCAACAGTACATCTCCCGCATCTACGGCAGTATGACCTCCTTCAACATTCTGTTTGAAGACAAAGATGACTATTTCGTAGGAGCGAAGTGATGACGGCTTTTGGCCATTAGCCGTTAGCTGTTTAAACTTTAAACCTTAAACTTTGAACATAACAGTTCACAGATCACAGATAACAAATAACAAATTAATAACTTAACAATTTAATATCAAGATTATGAGTGGCGGTTTGTATTCAATGGATCAAAAAGATTTTGATCAGACCTTAGACTTGACCCGTGTAAAACCTTACGGTGACACGATGAATGACGGTAAAACTCAGTTGAGTTTCACCTTGCCGGTTCCCTGCGGCGACGAAGCTGTGGAGGCGGCTAAACAATTGATGAAAAAGATGGGTTTTGATAATCCTCAGGTGGTTTATTATAAAGAGCTGACCAACGGTTTCACATTTGTGAACTGCTATGGCTCCTGCACCCACACCGTGGATTATTCTACGATTCACGTGCCAAAGGTGGAATCCACCGTTTGGTCTATGCCTGAAACCGACCAGTTCATCCGTGAACACATCGGCCGTAAGATCGTGGTGGTCGGTGCCAGCACCGGTACGGACGCACACACCGTGGGCATTGACGCTATCATGAACATGAAGGGCTATGCCGGTCATTACGGCATCGAGCGTTATGACATGTTCGACGCGCTCAATATGGGCAGCCAGATTCCTAACGAGGAGTTCATCGCCAAGGCTGTGGAAATGCACGCTGACGCATTGCTCGTTTCCCAAACTGTAACGCAGAAAGACGTTCACATCAAGAACATGACCGAGATGATTGAAATGCTGGAAGCTGAAGGTTTGCGCGACAAGATGATCGTTTGCTGCGGTGGTCCGCGTATCACCCACGAACTGGCTAAGGAACTCGGTTTCGATGCCGGCTTCGGCATGAACACCTACGCTGATGACGTGGCTTCTTTCATCGCACAGGAATTAGATAGAAGAATGCACAAATAAGCAAACTCTAATAACGACAAAAGAGGCGGCAGAGGTGTCGCCTCTTTTGTCGTTGTAAAGTTCGTATTAAGAATAGCAATTGATAATATTAATAAAAAATCTTATGAAAAAGTTTTTATCTGTTTTTCTGATGCTATGTCTGATGACGTCATGTATCTTCGCTCAGACTTCTTTATCTGTAATGGAGGCAAGAACGGATTGTCCGGCACCCTCGAATTTGGTAGTGGACCATATTGCAGGCTCCTCAGCATTGTTATCATGGACTTCAGGTGTCCAAGTTGAAAATCCCAGCTACTATGTTGAGTATAGAAACCAGGGCTCTTCCGTATGGTCTCAAGAAATAGCCTCCTCCAATCGTCTTTTCTTAGCAGGACTGCAACCGCAGACGGCTTATGATGTTCGTGTTTTCATGCAATGTCAAGATGGCTATAGCGACACGGCGAATCTTTCTTTCAGTACAACATGCCTGGCGGGCGGGCCGTTTGCTGTCGGCAATGGCGCTGAATTGGTAGGAGAACTGCCCTCTGACGCCTATTGGAACTATTCTCTCACCCAACAGATTTATACTGCTTCGGAAATGAATGGAGCAACGACATTGGAGTCTATCTCCTTTGACTGCGTCATCGCCTATTCAGGGGCCCGTAATCTTTCTGTATATTTGATGCATACCAATCAGACTGCCCCTACGTCTTGGCTTCCTATGCAGGATGCTCAACTGGTCTATTCCGGTTCTGTGAATTTTGTATCCGGCTGGAACACCCTGAACTTTACGACTCCTTTTGTTTATAATGGCACAGAAAATCTGGCGGTTGTTATTTTGGACCAAACGGGTTCCTATTCCAGCAAGAACTATTTTAATGCGCATGTGACGGCAAATACGACGCTGCTTTTCTCCTCTGACACAGAACATCCGACGATTACGTCTTTGCCCAATACGCCTCAAAGTATTAATTATCGTTTGAATACCCGTTTCGGAGCAACTTGTAATAGTGATGTGACCTGCGTCGCCCCGAATGTCATTGTCTCCGATGTGGCATCGAATGCCATTACACTCGAGTGGGCACCCGGTGCTGATGAGTATCTATGGAATATTGAATACCGTTTGGCTTCCGCTAATACCTGGACTGCTGCCGGAACGGCCTCTTCTTCTCCTTTTACGATTGACAATCTTTCCCCAATGACCTCGTATGAGATCCGAATCGTTTCCGATTGCGGGGATGAGATGTTTAGCGAACCGGTGCTGTTGGATGTCACTACCGCTTGTTCTGGCATTAGCGAATTGCCATTTACAGAAAACTTTGACGCCCTTGCCAGTACGGAGCAAATCCCGATGTGCTGGACTGCTGGAACCAGCCAATTGTTTGCCACCCCGAGTGCTAATTATCTCGCCAATTCTGCCCCTAACAGTATGAATTTTGACGGTAATGCAAACAATTATGCCTATTTAGCATTGCCGCGTTTGGCAGATGATTTTGATATCAGCAATTTGCTGGTTACATTCTATGCAATGCGCCTTTCCAATTTGGACCCTTCTTTTGAAGTGGGCGTGATGAACGACCCGGCAGATGTCAGCACATTTACTCCAATCGCCCAGGCCTACCCGGCTACGACGGGACCGTGGGAGCTGATGGAGGTGAGCACGGCAACGTATATGGGCACGGGCCGCTATTTGGCTTTCCGCTCCAATTGCTACATTTTTATGGATGACATTACAGTGTCTGAAGCTCCTTCCTGCTTCCATATTTCCAATTTGACGGTGGACAATGTTACGGCTACAACGGCTGACCTCCAATGGACCCCCGGCGCCTTCGAGACAGACTGGGACGTGGCTTATGGAGTACACGGAACCGTGAATCCGGAGACGGCTTCTTATGAGACCGTTACGGGCGCGCCCACAGCCTCGCTGACAGGACTTACGCCAAATACCTATTACGATGTCTATGTGAGGTCCAACTGCGGCTCCCAACAGAGTGAATGGGAAACGATTTCCTTCTGGTCAGGCTGCGAATTGTTGTCTGTATTGCCTTATATCGAGAACTTTGATTTAGCACATGGTTCTACTTTCGGCTATGAACTTGCCAATAATTTGCCGAACTGCTGGACTTATTTGAATATGGGTGAGGTGAATGCCGTTTATCCGCTTGTTTTAGAATCTCCTGACAATGCCGCTTCGGGTACGAACGCGGTTTGCTTTGCAACGACAAATCTTCCTGATTGTACCAGCCAATTTGCGATTCTTCCGGAAGTCAATGTCCAAGCCAACCCGATGAACAGTCTCGCTCTCTCTTTTGACGCTAAAGCAACTGCCTATAGCGATTTGCTTTTGGTGGTGGGCGTAATGACGGATCCAGAAGTGGCTAACACCTTTGTTCCGGTGGATACGGTTTTGGTCGATACTACGATTTATCAAACGTATACGGTCAGCTTCGCATCTTATCTCGGCATGGGCTCTTATGTGGCTATCATGGCGCCGGTGGCCCAATCTAACGAGGGCTATGTGGATAATGTGGTGCTGAATTATTATACGGATTGCGCACGTCCAGCCGCGTTGCAATTGACCAGTTTGAATGGCACGGATATGCAACTGAATTGGACTGCAGCCGATCCTATGCAAAGTGCTTGGGAAGTTGAATACGGCCCAAGAGGTTTCAATGTCGGTGCTGGCGAAGGTATTACTTCAATGGTGTATGGTACCCCGGAAATAACACTGTTCGCACTGGGTGATGATATATACGATTTTTATGTGAGAAGCGCTTGCGACAATGACGAATGGAGCAA
>JAKSMD010000112.1 GCA_024400815.1 Bacteroidales bacterium
GCCGACTGAAAAGCAGTGTATATGGTAAAAAGTTCAGGCAAAGGCTCGTTTTTCGCAAGGGCAAATTGGGCCTTCTCCGACAATAACTTGTTGGTAGATGGCACATTGGCGATAAAATGTAGGCGCTCGTTTTTCATTTCGCAAAAATAACTATCTTTGCCGACTAATTTTTATAAATAATGAAAAAAATTAATATCTGCTTTATCCTGTTGTTCGCAGCATTGGCATTTACGGCTTGCCAAGATGACACGAACACTTATGTATCACAACTTTTCACCAACGTTCAAAAGGAGTCCGCCTATCGCGCCTGCTTGGAAGCATCTGTAGATTCCGCAGTTAATCATCTCTGCAATGTGGATGGCTTTTACATGTATAACGATGCTGCCTATAGAATTGATTACGCCTCTTTGCAAAATTCTGTTTTCGATACCTTGTCGAATCACCAATTGGGCTATCTCTGCGACTCCTTGGTTCTATTTACAAATCGCTTGGCTGAAAGTTGCAATTCGAAGGTCTCCTCTTCCTTCAAAAGCGCAATTAAATCACTTACCTATACGGATTATGATGCCTTGTTGGAAGGCGATGACGCCATCACCAACTATTTTGAATTGCACAAGCGCAGAGCCTTGGAAGATTCTCTGAAAAGTCCGGTCGCTATTCGTATGAATCTCTATAATGTGAACGACACATGGGCATCTATCATGCATTCTTACAACCAATATAGCCAAACTCCGGTGAACATTGATTTGCAGGGCTATATTATCGATAAGATGTTAGATGGCCTCTTCCAAGAGATGCGTATAGAAGAATATAATATTCGTACCGATTCTACCCATCGCAACTCAGCAGACTCCTTGCTGGGCTTGCCATTTTAACAGCATTTGACTCCAAACCCTATAACCTATGTCTGAATTTATCATCGAAGGTGGCCACAAACTCAGTGGCGAAATTTTTCCGCAAGGCGCTAAGAATGAGGCCTTGCAGGTGTTGTCAGCCGTGCTGCTGACAGACCAACCTGTCACGATTTCCAATCTCCCTGATATTCGCGACACCCAGCGCTATAAGGATATCCTTTCGCTTTTGGGTGTGAAGATCACCAAACATAACAAGGATACGTTCACATTCCAGGCCGACAATGTGGATTTGGACATGCTGACCACGCCGGAATTCAGCAAACTCTCTGCTTCTATTCGGGCTTCTATCATGGTTTTAGGACCGTTGTTGGGACGATTCGGCAAGGCCTTTGCGGCCCGCCCCGGTGGCGATCAGATTGGCCGACGCCCACTGACAACCCACTTTGAAGGTTTTGCCAAATTGGGCGCCTCTATTGGTCTTTCTGATGACGGCAACTTCTTTGAACTCAAAGCTGAACATCTTCAGGGCTGCTACATGCTGCTCAATGAGGCCTCTGTTACCGGTACAGCCAACATCATCATGGCGGCGGTCCTCGCAGAAGGCAAAACGACGATTTTCAATGCGGCTTGCGAACCCTATCTCTATCAGCTTTGTACTATGCTGAACAATATGGGGGCACAAATCTCTGGCATTGGTTCCAACTTGCTTACCATCCAAGGCGTTGAAAAACTCCACGGCTGCGAGCATCGGATCTTGCCAGATATGATTGAAATAGGCAGCTTTATCGGTATGGCCGCCCTCAATCAGTCGGCCCTGACTATCAAAAACTGCGCTTGCGAACACCTCGGAATCATTCCTTATACGTTCAAAAAATTGGGCATTGACTTCGAACAGAAAGAGGACGATATCGTTATCCACGAACAGGATTGCTATGAAGTGGAAACCAATATGGATGGCTCTATTCTGACGATTGCCGATGCGCCTTGGCCAGGAGTTACCCCCGACTTGATAAGTATTGCTTTGGTGACGGCAATCCAAGCACGCGGCAGTGTGCTGATTCACCAGAAGATGTTCGAAAGCCGTCTCTTTTTTGTTGATAAATTGCAGTCTATGGGTGCGCAGATTACCCTTTGCGACCCGCACCGCGCGATTGTCATCGGATTGGAACGCCGTAAACCGTTGCGTGCCACAACGATGTCCTCACCCGATATCCGTGCCGGCGTTTCCTTGCTGATTGCCGCCCTTTCCGCCAAGGGCACCAGCACCATTCAAAATGTAGAGCAAATCGACCGCGGCTATCAGAATATTGTGGAACGCCTCAATGCGATTGGCGCTGTGATAGAAAGAAGAAAATAGTTTCCGAACTATAGGCATAACCTAAAGTTGCGATTATGAAAATAACAGGCATAGTGACCACGCTCAATGAAGCCCGCAACATCGAAGATTGCGTCCGCTCGCTGCAACGCGTCTGCGATGAGGTGGTAGTGACGGATTCCTATAGCACGGACAATACCGTCGAACTGGCGCAAAAGGCTGGCGCCAAGGTCTTTTTGCACGAGTATATCGGTGATGGTCTCCAAAAAAATCTGGCCCTGCCCAATGCTTCCAACGATTGGGTGCTCAGCATTGATGCCGATGAACGCTTGTCTGACGAACTGGTGGCAGCTATTCAGCAGATCGACTTTGAACATACCCCTTGGGACGGTTTTGCCCTTCGTCGCCGCAACCTGGTGGGCGATAGATGGATAAAGTGCTGTCGTTGGTATCCCGATTATTTGGTCCGTCTGTTCAACAAACGCAAATTGCAATTTGCCGAACTGAAGCAACATGCGTATGTCCCCACACAGAATACACAAGAACTCAAAGCGGATTTGATTCATTATCGTTATCGCAATTATGATGAATTGTTCGCTAAACCCGAACGCAATTATAGTACGCGTGGCGCCAAAATCTTGTTCTTGAAAGGCAAAAAAGCCAATGCTTTCTCGCCGTTTTTCCACGGATGCGCTGCTTTTTTTGTGAACTATTTTATCCGTGGCGGCATTCTCGGCGGCGTGGATGGCTATGTGCTTTCTAAATCTATTGCGCACAATAGCTTTTTGAAATATGCAAAATTGCTTGAATATCAAAGAGACCCCTCGGTTCGCGATCGCGAAGATTGGTCTTCGGTTTGGTAAAATATTAACCCTATAAATCTTTTATTATGAAAAAAAACATTGTATTGCTTTTATGTTTGACCGTCGTCACAACCCTGTTCGTTTCTTGCAATAAATGGGATGAAGATGCTTATTATCCAAAACAGAAACTCTCTAAAGTTGAGGTCTTGGAATTTAATAACCTTACGCTCGTGGATTTTCTTTATGATGGAATACTCTTGTCCTAAATTAATGTGAACATAGATATTAACGATAATCTGCTGTTAGATGTCGTCTATGATGGTAAGCAAATCTCTGAAATTGTTGATCCTATTGAGGGTATGCGCATTAAATTCACTTATCAAGACGAAAAATTGGTTCGCCTTGAATATGCAGATGCAGAAGAAGTCTATTCATATTCTGTTTTCACACGCAATGCGGCCGGTAAAATTGCAACGGTTAATTCTTATATTTTGGAAGATGACTATGATGATTGGAGCAAGAGATGCCAATCTCCCCTTTTCCAATTGGCGTTTGATGCCAAGTCTATTCAAAAGATGTTGGATATGAACGGCTCAAAAGGTAACTTTGAAATGGAATCTCAATCTGCATGGACCTATAGCGGAGACAATATTGTTTCTGTTGTCAGCACATACGATTCTTATGGCGAAACCATGACGGTTAAGGATACCTATGAATACGATGAAAATCCTAATCCATATTTCGGCTTGCCGTATATTCTTTTTGAAAACGTGAGCTATTCTAAAAACAATGTAACGGCACAACATACGGAATATCAAATTTCAGGTGTCTCTATCAGCGCTGCTACGAAGAACTATCAATATACCTATGATAATAAAAAGTATCCTGTAATGGCAGAGGAAACGGACGAAAATGGCAATAAGGTGGGAACAACGAATTACACCTATCTTCAATAAAATGTTGGAAGCGATTGATAACTTGTATTACTAAATATTTTTACACATGAAAAATCTCGTTACAATTATAATTGCGATGGTGATGGGGTTGAGTTTGTCGGCGCAAACCTTCCCGGTAAGCAATGGCGGTTTTGAAAACTGGGGCGGCAATGCACCTCAAAATTGGACGGTGTCATTGAATGGCAACATTATGGTGGAACTCTTTGGCGCTCAAGTCCCGATACCATTGTCTGTGAATTTCGGCTCTCAATCTACAGATGCCCATTCAGGCGCTTCTGCTTTGAAGTTGGGTGCACAAATGGTAGGCATTCCGACGACGGAATATAATTTCTTGCTTCCAGGCATTGCGCAGTTGGGTACAAGCGGCCAGTTTTCTATCCCTGCCTCTACCTTGCTGAACTTGGCCAATGGTGTGGACAGCATTGGTATGGGCGATTTAGAAGCGCTCTCTTCGTTGGTCGAAGCGTTGGCTTCTGGTGATAGTTGCAACAAAACACCTTCTGCTGTTAAATTGTGGGTGAAATATTTTCCACAAGAAGGGGATTCCCTTATGGTGATTGCCGCCACGATGTTGGACGGCGCTCCCGTATCTATGGCGCAGCTATCTTTCGGTACGACGTGCTCTGAATATACGCAACTTACGGTTCCGTTTGACGCGCCTGGCGCCATGTGCGACTCTATTCTTATTGTCATCGTTTCGGGTGGATTCCAAACCAGCGAAGCCACTGAACTCTATGTCGATGATGTAGAACTGGAATATGGCGATGTCGCTGTGGCCGATAGAGATGGCGTAGAGTTGGAGGTCTATCCGAATCCGGCCGCTGACCTTTTTGTAGTGTCACCAGCTGCAATTGCAGAGTATGACTTTCAACTTGTGGATATGACCGGTAGAGTAGTGAAGGCGCAAAGTCAGGCGGTTGGACAAACCACGGTGCCGGTCTCAGACTTGTCTGCTGGCGTTTATATGTTGAAAGTATTCCAAGAAGGCCGTCAATCTGTTCGAAAAATTTTGGTGCGATAAGAGATGAATATCTGGCTGGCTCCGTTACACGGCATTACCAATTATATTTATAGAAACTGTCTATGTCGGCATTTCGCTGGCATAGACTTTTTTATGACGCCCTTTTTCCCAGTTCAAGAGCGAAACAAACTGAATGTGCGCAACTGGCAGGATTTGTGGCCGCAGCATAACACCTATTGTCCGACGATTCCACAATTGATGGGCAATAAACCGTCGCACTTTGTGGAAACGATGAACCTCTTACATGAGGTTTACGGTTATGAATCATACAATTGGAATTTGGGTTGTCCTGTGTCGCAAGTTGTCCATCGCCATCGCGGATGCGGTTTTATGCCCGATGCGGAAGGAGTAGAAGCGGTTGTGCGCCAAGTAACGCAGGAGACGTCCTATCGATTCTCCATTAAAATGCGACTGGGATTGCATGCTTCCGAAGAAGGCCTGCGCATTCTGGAAAGATTGGAACCCTATCCCTTGGATTTTATCGTCATCCATCCGCGCTTGGGTGAGCAAATGTATGAAGGCGTTCCCGACATCGAGATGTTTGCGCGCTTTTGCGAACATACGAGTCATAAGATTATATACAGCGGCGATGTCTTTTCTGTGGAGGATTATCAGCGACTGCAACAGCGCTTTCCTGCCGTTCAGGATTGGATGCTGGGGCGCGGACTGCTGCGCAATCCATTTCTGGCCGAGGAAATTAAAGGCTTGACGGTGGGTGATAGAAAGGCCCGATTCTTGAAATATTACCAGCACTGGGTGGCGACGCTCTTGCCCCTGCGCAAAGAACGAAGCACACTCTCTAACTTGAAAGAACTATGGCACTATTATGCCTTCTTGTTCCAGTTGCCTGAAGAAGAACTGCGAAAACTGCTCCGAATGGATGACTTTGAGCGCTTTATGGACGCCTCGCTGCAAATTATCTCGGACAAGGGGTGAGGGTTTCAGGTTTCAAGTTTAAATGGGGGAACTCTCAAAAGTCAATGTCAATAGTCAAAGTTTAAAGTAGAAAGGTAGAGGGGGAACTCTCAAAAGTCAATGTCAATAGTCAAAGTTTAAAGTAGAAAGGTAGA
>JAKSMD010000113.1 GCA_024400815.1 Bacteroidales bacterium
CCATCAAGTACGGCCCTTGATTTCCCGAGTGACTTTCTTGAAACCTGAAACTTGAGACTTTGACTTTTGACCTTGACATTGACTTTTTGGAGTCCCCATAATTATCGCATCACGTGGTTCAGCAAAGCTCTGACTTGTATTTCGTCGGTTTCGTCGTAGCCATCGGGGAGGGTGATTTTGCAGGAGCCGTGGATTTCTTTTGCTCCAGTATATTCAATAAGTTCGCGGGCGTTGTTGGGGCGGACGCCGCTGCCTACTAGGATGGTGATGCGGTTGCCGGCCTGCTGGATGATTTGACGAAGGTTCTCTTTGCCTTCCATGGCGGTGGGCTCACAGCCGGAGGTCAGGATGCGGGCACAGCCGCAGTCTATGATTTCTTCCAACGATTTAGACCAGTTGCTACAGCAATCGAAAGCGCGATGAAATGTGACGGGAATGGGTGCAGCAAGTTCTACAAATTGGCGCGTGAGTGCCGTGTCAATGCTGCCGTCGTCATGTAGGAATCCGACCACAATGCCGGCCACCCCTAATGTCTTGCACTGCCGTACATCTTCCATCATGTTCTGGATTTCAAATGCATTGTACACGAAATTGCCTGGTCTGGGACGTACAAGCACAAAAACATCCAACTGCAAATCGTGGACGCATTGTTTGATGGTTGCGTAGGATGGGGTAGTGCCACCTTCGTTCAAGTTTTGGCATAACTCAATGCGCGTGGCGCCGGCCTTTTTTGCGTTTATAGCGGATTGTATAGAGCCGCAGCAGATTTCTATGTTCATATTGGATGGGACGATTTTGTGTTGCTACTAGGTGGTGAGCTTTACTTGGGTGTGGGCTTCAACCACATTGATGGCGTAGTCGCCCAACTTCTCGCTGTCGCCAATAATATCCATATAGTTGACGCCGGTTTGATAATCGTATTTCTTATCATTGACATCCGTAACATTGTTTTCTTTCAACTGAGTGCGGTAGTTGTTGATTTCATTTTCAATATTCAGCGAATGTTTTGGGTCAATCGAGTGGTTGGTGTCTGCCAAAACCAATTCCATTTGGGAAAGAGCATTGTCGCAAAGTTCCCACATGTGCTTGATGTGCGCCGTTTGCTCTTCGGTGAAGGATTCTCTGCTCCTATATTTCCGGTTGATAACCCGACTCATGTTGTAACAGCTGTCGCAGATACTCTCGATTTCAGAGATTTCACGCAGCATGCAGCGGATATTCATCTTGCTTTCAGGACTCAGCTTGCCTTCGGAAACTTTGTTCAGGTAATTGGCAATTTCGACTTCCATATTGTCACTAATGCCCTCGTATTTTTCAATGCGCGTGTAAAGTTTGACAAATTCGTCGTTATCTTCAATTTTTAGCAGTTCGGGAATGAAGCTGAACATGCGGTGTGCGCGCAGTGCAAAATGGTTGATTTCTTTGCGGGCTTCTAAAAGGGAAAGTTCGGCAGTGGAAAGCAAGCCGCCGCCAATATAGCGCAAACGCATATCTTCATCCTCCTCTTTGCCTTTGATAATGCGGCAAACCACTTTTTCAAAAGTGGGGATGAACCAGACGAGTATCAGCACATTGCAGAGGTTGAAGGCCGTATGGAAAGCGCAAAGCGCATAGTTGATGCGCGTGGCGGCATTTGGGTCAGTGGATAAGTCTGCTGCAGGGTCAAAGGATACTAAACCGCAAACGCCTTTGATGAAAATGCGGAATATGAGGAGCACCCAGCATACGCCGAACAAGTTGAAAATCAGGTGTGATAAGGCTGCCCGACGCGCCGAAGTGTTGGCGTTGAATGCTACGATATTGGAAGTGATGGTGGTGCCTATATTTTCACCTAACACTAAGGCGATACCTTGGTAGATGTCGGCCACTCCCGTAGAGCACAAAATCATCGTAATGGCCATGATGGCGACGGAGGACTGCACGCACATCGTGAGGATGCCGCCTAACAGCAGGAAGATGACATAGGATAGAAATCCAAGATTGCGGCAGCTGGTGAAAAATCCCATCACGGTTTCGTTGTGGGGAAGGTCCATGGCAATCGCGTTTTCGCGCAGGGTAGCGATGCCTAAAAAGAGGAACGAGAATCCGAAAATGAACTCGCCAAAGGATTTGCAGCTCGGACTCTTAAAGTAGGAGATGGCAATGCCAATGGCAAACAAAGGGAATACAATAGTGCTCATCTGGAAGTTGAACCCGAAAAGCGCGATGATCCAGGCGGTGACAGTGGTGCCGATGTTGGCACCCATAATGACAGAAATGGCTTGTCTTAAAGAAAGCAATTCCGCATTTACGAAGCTGACGGTCAGCACCGTGGTGGCAGTTGAAGATTGAACGGCAGCGGTTACGAGTGCTCCCGAGAAGATGCCTGTGAAACGATTGGTGGTCATGGTGCCAAGCACTTTGCGCAAACCACCCCCCGTCAACTTTTGAAGTGCCTCGCTCATGGTTTTCATGCCAAACATCAGCAGTGCAAGACAACCTAAAAGTTTCAAAAATGTAAAAACGGTCATAGACTTGTTCTTTTAAGAAAAATGTAGGTTATTCAATTGTGAGTTCCCCGCATAACGAGTTTTCGATTTTCTGTTTTACCTTTTCGTTGGACTGGTATTGTCCGAGCAGAAACATCAGCTTGGTGACGGCGGCCTCTGTTGTCATGTCGTGGCCGCTGAGGATGCCCACATCGGCGAGGTGTTTGCCCGTGAGATAGCGTCCCATCTCAACCCCGCCACCGCCTTTGCATTGGGTGACATTGACAATTAAGATGCCCTTGTTCACGGTTTCCTTGAGCAATTGGATGAATTCCGGATTGGTGGGTGCATTGCCTACGCCGAAGGTCTCCATAACAATGGCACGCAAGCCAGGTGTGGCGAAAACAGATTGGAGAAAATCGTGGCGGATGCCAGGATATAGTTTGACAATCGCAATGTTGTCGTCCATTTTGTCGTGAACCACCAACGGCTTAACAGGTTCCTCGACATGGATGAAACTTTTATGGTATTCAATGTTGGTGTTCACCTCTGCTAACTTGGGATAGTTGGGAGAGCTGAAAGCGTTGAATCGTGAAGCATTGTCCTTGTAGGTTCTGTTGCCGCGGTAAAGATTGTTTTGGAAATAAATGCAGACTTCTTGAATCATGGGCTTGTCGTCTTTGTACTCGGCGGCAATGGCAATCGCATTCAAAATGTTGCGTCGTCCGTCGGTGCGAATGACCCCCAAGGGCAATTGAGAACCCGTAAGAATGACGGGCTTGGCCAAATTCTCTAATAGAAAACTGAGGGCAGAAGCGGTGTATGCCATGGTGTCTGTGCCATGCAAAATGACAAATCCGTCGTAGTGGTCATACTCTTCGCCGATCATCTTGGCGAGCCGAATCCAGAAATCAGCATTCGTGTCTGAGGAGTCAATGAGGGGCAGCATGTCCTTGAAGGTGATGTCGGCACCAATGAGGGGCAACATCGGGAGCTGCTGCTGCAAGTTTTTGAATTCGAAAGGTTTGAGCGCTTTGCTCTCAGGATCAACCATCATGCCGATGGTGCCGCCAGTGTATATGACAAGAATACTGCGATTACTCATTTTCTATTATTCAATATATGGCGCAAAAATACATTTTTTCCACGAACAAAAATCATCAAAATACGCTTGATTTTATCTTCTTTTTTTTCCATATTTGCACCTTCAATTTTTTTAATTTAAATCATCTATGGGAACGGACCAAGAACTCATTTGGAATGCTCGAGAATGGAAGGCGAAACTCTATTCTGCGGAACATCCTACAAACCAGTTTTTTCTACACCAACTCCGCCAACAAGTCTATTTCCACAGTTTGAAATGTGTGCAAAAAAGACGCTACATAACGGAATCTGGAGAAGAAAAACCGCTGCTTCTTTATGAAAACATGTCGGAAGTGACGCGTTATTATAAAAAGGAATTGAAGTCGCTTTCGGTATCGCAACGCTTAGACACTAAAATTGAAGTGGTGCAACTCGATTGCTTGGTGTTGGCTCGGGGACTGGTTGAACGGTACGGGTCGGATAAGGTTAGTGTGCTTAATATGGCCAATCGACATAATCCGGGTAATGCCGTGTTGGATGGTCGCCGCGGACAAGAAGAGTATTTGTTCCGGTGCTCTGATTATTTTCGCTCGCTGTACCAATTTGTGGATTTCGGGGAGATTTATGCGGTGCCCCGCTCCGAGAAGTCCTACCCGCTGCATCAAGAATTCGGAGGCATTTTTTCAAAAGAAGTTACCGTTTTCCGAGATTCTGAAAATACGGGCTACAAAATGCTGGATAATCCTTGGCGGGTGAATTTCATCGCCATCGCAGGCATCAATAAACCTGAAACGATTTTGGTGGATGGCGAAATTCGTTTGGCGGATAGATTGGTGCCGTCGGCTAAAAATAAGCTGCGTACGCTTTTCCGCATCGCAATGGATAACCAACAGGAGGTGCTGGTGTTGGGCGCTTTGGGCTGCGGCTCTTATGAAAATCCAGCCCGGCATGTGGCCGAGCTGTTTAAGGAAATTCTGCAAGAAGAAGAATTTTCGGGCGCTTTTCGCGAAATTTATTTCTCTGTCAAAGGCGGACCGAAAGGGGGCAATTATCAACCTTTTAAGGAAGTCTTTGGATAAGCGTTATTATTTCAATTTTTGATTTTTGACATGCATGACTTTGGACATGTGTGCAATCTTTTCTTGTACAAATGATTGCAAGGCTGGCGTGTCTATGATTTCAATGTCATCGAATAATCCTAAGATGAATCGTGCGGGCCCTTCCAAACTGCAAACATCGGTTTCTAATATCCATTTGTTCGCAGCGGTCTTCCGCATTTTTTCTGCCGACAGCGGATACTCTTCTTTCAGCAGACTGGCCGCTCTCACCGATAGCCCCAACTTGATGGGAATGCGCTCTCCCCCGTGTATGCGGAAGATGTCCACAAATCCCGTCTCATGCTTTTCCGTGTGTTTCCAAATCTTATCGGTGATAAGGACCGAACCAATGCGTGCCACTTTGAAGGTCTTCACACATTGACTCTCTATTTCATAGCACCATACCTGCTCGAAATTGGTGGTAAATGAAAATGGTTCTACCAATCTGTCTTGTGAGTTGTTGCTATGCGCTGAATTGTATTCTTTTAAGATGACCTGCTTTTGTTGTTCTATGGCATTCAGAAGGTTGTGCATGTTGGCCTTGTCTTGCGGCTTTACCACGACGTCGGCAATGAGCTTGTAATCGTAAACCGAGTAGAGCTTCTTTTTAAGATTTTGTTTGAGAATGGTGTTCTCATCGATGCTTTCGATAGCGGATTTCAGCAAGTACGCCTCCTCTTTTGAAAAATACAAAGAGTCGCTGATGTCTTGCAAATAGGGCGATGTTTTGTCCATCTTGACAATTTTGTTGCCATCTCGCTTGATGACAAATCCGACCTGCCGCAGAATTTCCAAATCGCGATACAAGGTGCGCTTAGTGGTGCCCAGCTCCTCGCTGATTTCGTCCAAGGTCCGATAATGGTTATCTATAAAGATGCGTATAAGCATCAGCAATCGCTCTATTTTTGATGTTTCCATAACAATAGTTGTTGTTTTTGAGGAGGCAAAAATAAAATATGTTTGTGACAGATTCTGTCATTTTTTGTCGTACAGGCATTTTTTTATGATTTTCGTCAAAATGCATGATTTGTGCTTGGAGGCGTTGTGCGATAGGGGACCGCGGCAGCGATTGAAACCCATTTACTTGCGTGCGGGTGGGCGGACGTTTTTTATGTGGGAGCAAATCTGGGCAAATTGGGAGCAAATTTGCGCCTGACGGCGCATTGTGGGTGGGAAGCAAGTTAGGTTGAAAAGCGCGACGGCACCGCGTGGGATAGTGC
>JAKSMD010000114.1 GCA_024400815.1 Bacteroidales bacterium
AAAGGTTACAGGTTTGAATCCTGTAGGGGTCACCAAGAAAAGAAGCTGATGGTCATTGAAAATCAGCTTCTTTTTTTCATATATCTACCGTAAAATTCCGATTCTTGCTTGTTTTTTTCTCCGATTTTCTTCTTTTTAGAAGAAGGATTATCGCTTGTCTTGGAAGAAATTTTTCAATAATATGGAACATTCTTCTGCTAAAACGCCTTTTTCTACCTTTAAATTCTTAGGAAAAAAGTCAACATTTAGGGTTGTATATCCTTTTTTGGGATCACTTGCTCCATATACTAATCTTCCAAGTTGGCTGTGCATGATGGCTCCTGCGCACATTATGCATGGTTCTAAAGTCACATAAAGTGTGCAATTTTTCAAATATTTTGCGCCTAATCCGTTGGCCGCGGCCGTTATGCTCATCATTTCGGCATGCGCTGTGACATCTTTCAGCGTTTCTGTAAGATTGTGACCGCGGGCAATGACTTTGTCTTCTAATACAACGATTGCACCTACGGGAACTTCGTCAGATTCGTATGCGTCCATGGCTTCGTTGAGCGCCAGTTTCATGTAATATTCGTCGGTATGTGTTTCCATTATGCGTCTTCTATGTCCATATTTATGCTTTTAAGAAAGTCCAGCATGATTTTGGGCATCGGGTATTGCTTTATATTTTCCAATGCTACTAATTCTTGATTTTCCTTACAAATTGGTTTTCGTTTGGCTTCCCGCATGTAAAATATGCCATACACAATTTGATGTGTGAGAACTTCTCGAAATTCTGCCACTTTTTTGAGCCCTTTTAATGTGTCCGCACTCTTCCTTTCTGTCAATGGAAATTGATAAAGATTTTTCCAGATGTCTTTTCCAGTTCTTTTTTCTAATATTATACTATTATTATATATAAAGAAAATGAAATGGAAGAATCGTTCTTTTTTTACGATTTTGTTGCTTTTGATGGGGAGTGTCTCCGTCATGTTGTGCTTTGAAGCATAACATTCGGCAGAAAATGGGCAAATATGGCACTTGGGTCCCTTGGGCGTACACCAGAGTGCTCCGAAATCCATGCATGCTTGATTGAAAACACCAGGGTTTTTCTTGTCGATGTGCGCATTACATAAGTCTGTAATGCGTTTTTTTGTATCCAGAATGGAAATATCTTCGCAAACCCCGAAAATTCTGCTGATGATTCGCAGGACATTGCCATCGATAGCTGCATAGGGGAGTCCGAATGCAATGGAACTGATGGCGGCGGCAGTATAATCGCCGATGCCTTTCAATTTTCGAATGCTGTCGTAATCATTTGGGAAAATTCCCTGATAATCGGTCATTATTTGCTTTGCGGCAAAGTGCATGTTGCGCGCTCTGGAGTAATAGCCTAAACCTTGCCATACGAGCAGCACCTGTTCTTCCTCAGCATTTGCAAGTGCTTGGACATTAGGAAAACGCTGAATAAATCGAAGATAGTAGTCCCAACCTTGCTGAACTCGGGTTTGTTGGAGGATTATTTCAGAAACCCAGATTTTATAGGGGTCTTTTTCCCCGCGCCAAGGCAGGGAACGTTGGTTCTCGTCGTACCAAAGGAGCAACTTTTCGGTGAACATGCCGATTAGTTGTTCTGGATAAGTTGGAAGAGCTGATCCAAATTTGGGGTGAGGATGATTTCCGTGCGGCGGTTTTTAGCGCGTGCTTCTGGCGTGTCGCCTTTGTCCACAGGCAAATATTGGCTTCTTCCGGATGCAGAAAGACGGACTGGGTCGATGTTGCTGTTTTGTAAAAGCGCCTTTACTACTGCTGTGGCTCGCATGACACTTAAGTCCCAATTGTCTTTCACTTGTCCGTTTCCGTGATAAGCGAGATTGTCGGTATGGCCTTCAATCAACACAGAAATGTCAGATTCGGATTCCAAAACTTGCGCTATATTGCGGATTGCATTCATGCCCTGTTCATTGATCGTCCAGCTGCCAGAAGCGAACAGCAGTTTGTCTTCCATGGAGACATATACTTTGCCGTCTTTTTCATAGACGTTGAGGCCGCTGCCTTCAAAACCTTTCAAAGCAGAAGATACTTTGTCTTTCAACGCCTTGACTTCATCGTCTTTTTGATCCAAGATAGATTGCATCTCTCTGATGCGTGCCTCTTTAGCTTCGAGCATTACTTTGACTTCATTCAAGGAATCTCTTTGGGCGTTAAGCAGTTTCTCTTTAGCGTCCAATTCGTCTTTGTATTTGTCAATATTGCCTAAAAGGGAGTTTACTTGGTTTTGATTATTAACATTCAAATCGGAGAAATCTTTCAACAAATCGTCATAATCGCGAGTGGCTTTGGCTAAATCGCGTTCGGATTGGCGGAGTTTGCGTGATAATGACAAAGTGTCTTTTTTCAGTTGCTCGGTTTGAAGGGTGAGATTATCTACTTCAGCAGCCAATTGCTTTTTGGCATTGCTGAAATCGACATTTTCTGAGTTGGCGAAGGTCAACTCATCTTGGCATTTTTTGTACTGGTTTTGTAATTCGTTGTATTTTTGCTTGGTAACGCATCCTGAAAATTGGAATGCGGTAAAAATTGCCAGTAAAATGATAATACTCTTTTTCATTATTACAAATATTCTATTTAAAGCGCAAAAATACTTTGTAATAATCTATTTATATAGAAGATAGATTGAATTTTATCAACATTGGAATTTTCATAAAAGGAGAAGCGTTAGCGGGCTAAAGCTTCTTCTATTTGGCGATATAAATCGTCGAAATCTCCGTTGTTTTGGAACACGTAGTCGGCCATTTCCATACAGCGGCCCACATTCTGATGGGCGGGATCTGTGGAACTCATCTCGCGTTGCTCGTTTTCAATGAACGTCTCGTAGCTGACGTGGTCGGTTTCTGAGTTGCGAAGGACCACGCGGTCATAGCGTACTTTGGGGTCGGCATCCACAGCGAAGAGCAGGAAATGCTCGTTCTTGCGCAGGGATTCCACCTCCCCGGGGGTGCGCACGCTTTCGATGATGGCGTTCACGCCGGCGGCTTCGGCCTGCTTGTACAATTCGTCAGTGATGTAGGCCGGACCGTACTTCTCACGTAAGTCGTTGGCTACCACTACAAAAGTGTCCCTGTTGATTTCCATGCCGCGACGTTCGGCTTCTTCCGTCAGATAACCGCGCACGGAATAATGTTTGTAACCGTAATGTTGGATTAAGTAATCCACGATGGTGCCTTTGCCTGCACCTAATGTTCCTGTTATACCAATGATTTTCACGATGTTAATGTGTTATTTTGAAGATGTGTATTAAAATTTTGACCATTGGCCTTTGGCCGTTAGCTATTGGAAGTCTCTGGAAACTCACAAATCTCTTAGTTCTTAACTCTTAGCTTTTTCATTGAAACTTTAAACTTAGAGAGTTCCCACTTACTTAAAGTTTCTTCTTAACGTAGAACTCGAATTCCCCTTCTATTTTTTTACTTTTCTTTTTAAGAATAATGAAATAAATCACAACGAATAGTAAACAAACGATGACGCTGGCTAACTCGTTGTGGAAGAGCAGATAACTGCCGAAAAGGGCTACCATTAGAACGATGAGTGGGAGCAGGTATGCGATAACGACGGCCTTGCGCCCCGCACTGCCCTTGAGCACCAGTTGCACTTTGTCGCCTATGTCAAAATGTTCGCCGTACAGACTTTTTGCCATAACGGTCTCCCGTTTTGTGTCGGTAGGTATGCAGATGCTTTTGGCGTGGCACTCGCTGCACGCGGAGCTGATGGTGATTTCTACTTCAACGTTCTCCCCGTCAACGGTCCGCACAATGCCCTCCTTGCAGATGGTGTCCTGGGACGTGTGATGAGTGAACGGTGAACTGTGATTTGAGTCGGAAACTTGATTCATATTTGTGAACTGATTTACGAAACTATGATGTTAAGTTGCTTTTCTTGAAACCTGAAACCAAAGACTCTGGGCGGACGCAATAAATTGCATCCCTACAGGGTGTCATTCAAACAGCGTCTTAAACATTTCCTCCACTTTTGCGATGGGGATGATTTTGATATGAAAGTCGCTGAGGTTGATGCCTTTGAGGTTGTATTTGGAAACGAACATGCGGTTGAATCCGAGTTTGTCGGCTTCGGCGATGCGCTGCGCGATACGGGTCACGGGGCGGACTTCACCGCTGAGTCCCATTTCGCCGGCGAAGCAGGTTTTGGTGTCAATGGCGATGTCGGTGGCGGAAGACAGAATAGCAGCCACAATCGCCAAGTTGATGGCGGGGTCTTCCACGCGCACGCCGCCGGCGATGTTCAGGAACACGTCCTTGGCGCCGAGTTTGAAGTGACAGCGTTTTTCCAAAACGGCCAATAGCATGTTCATCCGTCGGATGTCGTAGCCCGTGGCGGAGCGCTGCGGCATACCGTAAACCGCGGAACTGACCAATGCCTGCGTTTCAATCATCATCGGGCGGTTGCCCTCAAGGATGCAGGCGATAGCGTTGCCGCTGAAGTCTTCCTCGTGCTGCGAAAGCAGAATTTCAGAAGGATTCAGAATCTCGTTGAGGCCGCTTTGTGTCATCTCGAAAATGCCCATCTCGGAGGTGGAACCGAAGCGGTTCTTGATGCAGCGTACAATGCGATAGCCGTAGTGCTGGTCGCCTTCGAACTGCAGCACGGTATCGACGATGTGCTCTAAGATTTTCGGGCCGGCCAAGGTGCCATCCTTGGTGATGTGCCCGATGAGGAACACGGGAATGCCTGTGGTCTTGGCGAGGTGCTGGAACTCGGCTGCGCACTCTTTGAGTTGCGAGATGGAACCGGCGGCAGAATCCAGCAGACTGCTCTGCATCGTTTGGATGGAGTCGGCGATGATGATATGAGGGTGCAGGTTCTCCACATGTTTGAAGATTTCCTGCGTGCTGGTTTCTGTCAGTACGAAGCAGTTGGGTGCCTTCTCGTCGGAAAGGCGTGACGCGCGCATCTTGAGCTGCGCTTCGCTTTCCTCGCCGGAGACATAAAGGATTCTGGGACCTTGTATGCGCAAGGCCATTTGCAAAAGCAGTGTGGATTTTCCGATGCCGGGTTCGCCGCCCAAAAGGACGATGGAACCGGCCACGATGCCGCCGCCGAGTACGCGGTCAAACTCGCTGAAGGACGTCTTGATGCGGGGCAGCTGTAATAACGACACTTCGTCAATGGGCTTCGGGGAACTTTTGGTCATAACGGCATTGGAGCGCCCCTTGACAGGCGCTTCCTCTCGGGTGATGACTTCTTCCACGAAGGTGTTCCATTCTCCGCAGGACGGGCAGCGCCCTATCCATTGGGCCGACTGCGCCCCACAGCTTTTGCAGAAATATAAAGTTTTGTTCTTTGCCACGATAAATAGTATTTAACTTGAAACCTGAAACTTGAAACTTTTTATGTGGTTTTCAAATCAGGGTTGTCGTTTCTTTGAGTCGGCGAAAGTACGAAAAAAACAGTGAAATTTCCTATTTTTGCGCCCTAAATTTTTGACTTTATGAAACACTCTTTGAAGGACTGGTTCGCGGTTACGCGCTATTGGTCTTTTCCGGTGTCCGTTATGCCGGTGGTTGTTACAACGGCCTATCTGGCTTGGACTTTCGAAGCTTCGCTAATCAATTGGCTGAACGCTGTTTTGGCTCTGGTCGGCATCGTTTTCTTCCATGCCGGCGGCAATGTTATCAGCGACTGGGCCGATTATCGGTCGGGCGTGGATAATGAAAACGCATTTGCGGTGCCGAATTTGGTATTCCATAAGTTCAAACCGCTGGAGTATCTGAAATTCGGAACCGTTCTGCTGGCCATTGGCGTGGCGCTTGGCCTTGTATTGGTGCTGCGCACAGGTTGGACACTTTTGCTCGTGGGACTGCTGGGCGCCTTG
>JAKSMD010000115.1 GCA_024400815.1 Bacteroidales bacterium
TTTACCGTATTAACGTGTAAGAAAATTCCACTTTATGCAAGAAAATCTCATTTTCATCTAAGCCATCGTGATAAAGTGGATTGTCCAGGTGTTGCACCTCCACCCCTGCCTCAAGCAGTTGCTCTCCAAAGAAGGTATCTTCAAAGCCATAGGTAGTGAGCGACTCGTCAAACTGGCAATTCGAAAACACAGATTTGGATATCAGCATATTAAAGGGAGTAAACGAACGATATGGGGAAAGGTTTCTTTGGACTGCAGACTTTTGTTCACGGTCTCGACCATAAATCCAACGCAAACGGCAATATTCATCGGGCATAGTTTCACGATAGCACAAACCGCCCAAAACGACAAATGGTTTACCAGAAGATGATCGCGATTGAATATGTTGAATATAAACCGAAAGATAGTCTGGGCGACACACATTTGCATCGCAATCCATAAAAATCAGATAGGGATATCGTGCCACCTGAGCAAGATGATTGCGCACTTTTGAGCGGCCTTTATTTTGTTCATTTTGAATATAAACCACTTCATCAGCGGATGCCAACCGGGCATTTTCTGCACGGACCACCGCATCCGTAGAAGCATCATCTTCCAGAACAAGCTCACAAGTAACATTCAATTGATGTGCCTGTGCGAGAAGGTCATTGACCAAAGTCTTAACCTTCACATTATATACCGGTATAAGAATAGAAAGCATTACACTCCAGAGTCAATGAGCTTGCCATCTTCAATGCAGATTGTACGAGACGGAAACTTATCGATCATTTGGAAGTTATGGGTAGCCATCAAGACGGTAGTGCCAGCTTTATTGATATTATGGAACACTTGGAAAATTTCTTCTGCTGAAATCGGGTCCAAGTTGCCAGTAGGTTCATCTGCCAAGATAACATCCGGACTATTGAGCAGTGCGCGAGCGATGCAGACACGTTGTTGTTCGCCGCCAGACAATTGGGAGGGCAATTTGAAATCCTTCGTTGTCAGTCCGACCAACGCCAGCACCTCTTGGCAGCGTGCCAGCATAGCTTGACGATCTTTCCAGCGCGTAGCACGGAGGACAAACATCAGGTTTTCGAGCACCGTTTTGTCATTCAGCAATTGATAATCCTGAAATACGACCCCAATTTTCTTACGAAGTTCTGGGATCTTCTTAGACTTCAAAGTCAGCAGATCGTAACCAATCATATTGGCTTCTGCGCCTTCCGGTCTGATTTCTGCGATCAGAGTCTTCAAGATAGAAGATTTGCCACTGCCCGTTTTGCCTATCAGATAGACGAACTCGCCCTTTTTCAATTGGAAAGAGATGTTCGTCAGCGCTCTCAACTTTCGATGGGAGATGTTGACATTTTTAAAGGACACCACGCTGTTCGGGTCCACCGTCACCGGGGACTCGTTCGGGGTTTCTGCAACAGGGGCAGTTGTTTGTTCAACCTCAGCAGTAACTTCTTCCGTTGCAGCCGGTGTTTCATCCACAAGTTGGGCACCTTCCGGCACAGGCGTTTCCACCGTCTCGGGAACTTTTGTTTCTTCTTCAGAATTAGGCATCGATGTTTGCATATGTTGCGTTTTGTTCAATAAATTCACGACGTGGGGGAACCTCATCACCCATCAACATAGAGAACACGCGATCGGCTTCAGCAGCGTTCTCAATGGTAACCTGACGGAGTGTACGGTATTGGGGATCCATAGTAGTGCTCCACAACTGTTCTTCGTTCATTTCACCCAAACCTTTGTAGCGTTGAACGTGAACACTGTTTTCATTACCATTCTTACCCATTTCAGCGACATATTGCACACGTTGGTCCTCAGACCATGCATACCTTTGATCCTTGCCTTTCTTCACCAAGTACAAAGGAGGGGTGGCAATATAGACGTGACCTTGTTCGATAAGTTCGCGCATATAGCGGAAGAAGAAGGTCAAGATCAAAGCGGCGATGTGGCTACCATCCACATCGGCATCGGTCATGATAATCACTTTATGGTAACGGAGTTTAGATATATTCAGCGCTTTGCTATCTTCTTCAGTGCCGATGGTCACGCCCAAAGCGGTATAGATATTCTTAATTTCTTCGCTTTCAAAAATTCGGTGTTGCATAGCTTTCTCCACATTCAGGATTTTACCACGCAGCGGAAGAATAGCCTGATAATGTGCGTCACGACCTTGTTTTGCGGTACCGCCTGCAGAGTCACCCTCGACAAGGAAGAGTTCGCATTTTTCAGCTTCTTTAGAAGAGCAGTCGGACAGTTTACCAGGAAGGCCAGATCCGCTGAACGCCGTTTTGCGTTGCACCATCTCACGTGCTTTGCGAGCAGCATGACGAGCTTGAGCGGCCAGCACCACCTTATCGACAATGTCTTTGGCATCCTTCGGATTCTCTTCCAAATAGTTGGTCAGCATTTCGCCCACCATATGATCCACAATACCAGAAATCTCGCTGTTACCCAACTTGGTTTTCGTCTGTCCCTCAAACTGAGGTTCGGCAACCTTCACAGAAATGATGGCGGTAATGCCTTCGCGGAAGTCATCACCGGAAATTTCAATCTTGTCCTTGGAAAGTTTATCCAACATCTTGTTATCATCGGCATACTTCTTCAACGTACGGGTCAAGGCGCGTCTAAAACCAGCCAAATGGGTACCACCTTCTATCGTATTGATATTGTTGACATAAGAATGAATCACCTCGTTGAAAGAGTTGTTATACTGCATGGCGACCTCTACAGGAACGCCCTGTTTTTCACCTTCGATATAGATAGGTTTTGAAGTGATTTTCGTTTTGCCTTCATCCAGATAGGCGATATAATCGCGCAGACCATTTTCGGAATGATAAACCTGAGACAATGGTTGACCATTTTCATCCAAGACGCGCATATCTTTAATCGTCAAGGTAATGCCCTTGTTCAAATAGGCCAATTCCTTCAAACGGTCCGAAAGAACATTGTAGTCATAAACGGTTTCGTAGAAGATGCTATCGTCGGGTTTGAAAGTCACCTTTGTACCACGATAGTCGGTTTCTCCAACCACTTTCACAGGATAGAGCGGTTTGCCGTATGCATATTCTTGCATAAAATGCTTGCCTTCGCGGAACACCTCAGCCTTCAAATGGGTAGAAAGAGCATTCACACAAGACACGCCCACGCCATGCAGACCACCGGACACCTTATAGGAATCCTTGTTAAACTTACCGCCAGCGTGGAGAACGGTCATAACGACCTCCAAAGCGGAACGATGTTCCTTTGCGTGCATATCCGTAGGAATACCACGGCCATTATCCAATACGCTGATGGAATTGTCTTCCAAAATGGTAACTTCTATATTATTACAGTGGCCGGCAAGCGCTTCATCAATGGAATTATCCACAACCTCACTCACCAAATGGTGCAAGCCGCGCTTGCTAACATCACCAATATACATGGCCGGACGCTTACGTACAGCTTCCAGACCTTCGAGCACCTGAATATTACTAGCACTATAAGTTTCTTCAACTGGATTATTGTTTTCTATTTCACTCATTTTCAGTTACTTTAATTTTTTTCTTAAAACGAGCAAAGATAGGAAAAATTCAGCAAAGTTCCAAAGATTTTTTATGAAAAAATATGAGCCTTGTTTTTCATCGAAAAGAAGCGGAAATTGCGTTGAGAAATGCACGAGTTCACCCCGCGATTTCCAACAGGAAATCGCCGAATATAGCTTCGCACGAGGATTCACAAATTATGAGAATTTCATAATGATTTTTTCATAATTATTCTTCACCACAATTTTTCAGAGAACAATCGATTGTCATCAGTCTATGGCAGACAACTATTTATGAGCCTCAGGATTCAAATCACCCACAGTTCGCTCGGACGATTATCCTACTGCATCTGCGGAACGGTGTGAGAACAATCACGAACATCACCTACATAGACGGCGTAATGGCGACATACCATTTTTCTCCACCCAACTTTGAACGGAGGACATATCCTTTCTGCTCCCAATTGTCCATCTGCTTCTGCACGGCCGAGCGGTTGATGCGCAATTGCCGAGTAAGCGAGTTGATGGTCTCCTTTGGCTCCATCATCAGAACTTTTGTTTTAGTAATAGAATTCCACCAACAATCATTATGATTATTCTGTAAAATGTTATTCTGCGTACAACAGCGTGAGCGGCAGGAGAACAACCACGGACACAAGATACATTGATTCCGGTGGCTGGCCGCTGGATTTTCGTCCAGGATATGTCATTTTCATCAAAAAAGATGTCTGCCGGCACCATTTCGACTGGAACGCGCGTTTGTCTGTGAGGCATGTGTTATATTGGGAAAATCACCGCAGAATTTAAATCTTTTCGTGCCGCGACACTCATGCAACTCGCAAATAGAAACGCATCGATCCATAAGACACCATCGCTATGGGCAAACAATGGTTTTTTCATAATGTTTCCCGAAGGTTTAGCGCTCTTCTTTTGTTATATATGAAGATGGATGATTTTGATTCGGAAAAACCTGTGCAGCAAATTGTAACGCTGCACCGTAGTCGTTGAATTCAACTCCTCCCACTTTGTAAACGGTTTTTCGCGTGGTCGGCTCATCCGACTTGGGCTTGGCTATTCTTTCGGCAAACGAGCGTTTCGCTGTTGCCTTTCCACCGGTCACCTTCGAGAGAAGCCAGCCAAGCACCAATATTGCGACAACGATTCCGCCGAGAATTTCAAAGAAAAGAATGGTGTTGCGCGTCGCGAAGAAAAACAGTTTTTTAGCGAGTTCCAAGCCGCCCCAGTCACCTAGGAACAGCCAGAGAAGCAAACCAGCGACTCCGAGAATCTTGAAAATGAAATGTTTGCGACTTACAAAAAAAATGCCTACTGCGAGAAGCGCAACTGCGAAAAGTATTTTTACTGCCATTTGATATTTTTTTATTTGCTACTTGAAAAAGATATTGATGTACTTTCGGAAGCAAGAGACATCTACTTCTTTCTTTCCTACAAACGCACATCGCGGATGCAAAAATAATCAATTATTCAATATGCGAATGGGTGTCTGTGAAAAAATCATTCGCTCAACTCGCAGTTCGTGCTTCGGCCACCTTCTTCCGAACATCACAATATACCCTTGTTTATCAGGTCTTTACTATCTCTATTTGCGGTATCTTGAGAGCAATGGTTTATCTTGTACCACTTCGAGGAGTTGAGTTTTCCTTCAAAGCCATCAAAGAGTTTGTTGATGACCTTGCGCTGGCGATCATTGAAAAGCGTTGCGCGGTGTTTGTCCCAAAAGGCGGTCTTGCGGATGACATTGTCTGTTTTGCTCAAGGATTCCGTAATGGCTTTCCCAAAAGTCTTTCCGGTGAAATCTTCATTTCGTAGTGTTGGGTGGCATCAAGCATCACCTGCGGAGAAAAAAAATAGAAAGCAATATTAATCGACTCAAGTTTTGCAAGTTAACAAAATAATTATAACAGACTTAGGGCTTGAGATTTAGGACTTTTTGCGCTGAAATTATTCGAGAAAATCGAGAACTGACGAATGAGTGAGCGCAAAGCCAAACTTGTTTGAACTTTGCCGAGCGAAGGGGAAGGAAAGAAGCATAGCTTCTTAATGACGAGAATGAATGTATTTAGCATCATATTTCCAATTCCGACCTGAAAAGTCGCAAGTCTCCATACAGCAAGAAAAAAAGGCCTACGAAAGTTGAGTTATATGATTTTAAAATACGCCGGCAACAACAAGGCGAAGGTATGCCAAATGTGGGCGCGGCGCGGGAAAGAAATTCCATTACGGTTTCAAACAGCCAATGGGCACAACATACGCACCATCACTTTGTCGAATTCCGGCAGTGTTTCCTACGGCAGTCACCACCATTAA
>JAKSMD010000116.1 GCA_024400815.1 Bacteroidales bacterium
ATTATTTATCCCTGAACTTTTCAGGCTGCAAAACTAAAGGGACAGCCCGACGGCACTGGGACGGATGGTGGGTCAGCGGTGCCGGGCCGCCCAAATCAGGATAGATAGTATATAGTTACCAATAAAAAAACGATGTTTAAATCTCAACAAATACAACAGATTAGTTTAGAATCATATAGGGCAAGAGTTCCAGTGCAACTGGACCCGATAGTGATTTCCATTGCCCAGGTGTGCGAAGATGCCCAAGTCGTGGAATATAATGGACAGAAATTGGCCATCTTCAGTGTGGGTGAACATCAATATCATTGCGCCTTTGACCATACTATTCTTGAGCATCTACATAAATATAATATCGTTGTCTGGGGAGCGGCCGCTGAGCAGGTCGCGAAAATGGCTCGCACTGGCACTGTCGTCCGAATCGTGGGGCAATATGCCGTGGATTATTGCGATAAGGATGACGATTTCTATATGGCTGATTATGTCCTTTTGGAGAAAATCGAGTACGTTTATCCGAAACAGCCGGAGGAGAATCCTAAGGACGTAATCCGGCAAATCACCGACCAGATTATACAGAATGATTCTTTCCACGGTTTGGATGAGCTGATACCGCTTATGCCTTATGTGGATATAACTTCAAAAAGTGAGGTCTAAGCACATCCTCTCGTGTGTCAGGTTTTGCCCCGAAGGCCTTCGCATAGTTTGGAATGGCAGCGAGAAATCGTAAAAGAAGAGCCCGTAAATATGTAATTCCATTTGTCTGTTCCTGTGCGTCGGATTATTTCGTACTTTTGCAGCTGTATGAAAAAGAGACTGCTACTTTTGTTGTTGTGCTTTGTCCAGCTCGCCTTGTGCGGACAGCCGCTCACCCGTGACAACTATCTGTTCCTGGTTAACTCGAACAGTAGTCGTAATTGTCCGATGTACGATGACGGCTGCACGGTCAAAAGCCTCTCGTACCGCAGCAATGTGCTTCATTTTAACCTAGTCATTCCGGAGAAGACTTTGCGCGGACGGTCGGTTGAGGATGTTCGCACTTACCTGTCCGAACGGTTGACGCATCGCCAAGAATGGTATACGTTCACGTATATTTATGACCATCTCACGGATGTGAATGGCAGTCTCTCGTATGACTTCCATCTGGAAGATGACAATAAGCATCTCACGGATAGTGCATTCACAATCCATTTCACCTCTGAAGAGTATCGGGCTTTGAAGGCGGCCCGCAATAAGAGCAACTCGGCAGACAATAAGACTTGGAAGGCTCGACATGAAGTCCAGATGTATGTGGATGAAATGAATCGAGAGTGTCCTCGCGCTACGGATGCTTATCTGACCTGCTCCTCCGTAAGTGTTCTCAATGATATGGTCAGTCTGGTGTTTGTCTTCAAAGAACAGGGTGAGGTGACATTCGCAACAGTGAAGTCTGTTCGGGACAGATTGGAACACAATTTGGCCCAGAATTTAAAGCAGAATCCAAGAGAACTCGGAAATTTCATCCAAGCCGGATATACTCTTATGTATTCTTATTTGGACATTGATACCAGGGAATCGATGGAGATCTATTTCCCATTGGACAAACTCAAGGTGTTGTATGCTCAAAGTAAAAATACGACTCCCGCCACGGAAGCCCAATTGGATGCCTATATGACTGAATTTGCGCAAAGATTTGTCGAAACCACTCAGCTCACCGCAGATACTACTACCGGATGGATATCCGAAGGTGAATATGAGAACCGCATCTTGCAGTTTACATTCTCTATGCAAAAAGATTCCTTTGACTTGGATCGGCCATCTGAGGAGTTGGAGGTGCTGAAAAAGACGCTCGCCTTTGCCCTCAAAATGGATATGAACCAGTTGCTTGCGGTGCCCGACAACTACGAAGGCGCCGTTGTCACCAAGGATATGTTTTATCAGCACCTGAAAGGTGTGCGTATCATCTTTCTGGAAAAGAACACGCATCGGGGTATGGAAGCGTTTTATACCACCGAGGAATTTCTGAATCTGGATCCCCCCAGTAGGACTTTTAAGGCGGATGAATCATCCGACCACATCATTGAATATGTCGCTTTCTCGTATGCCGTCGAAGTCTATGAAAAACGCTATCTTCCGTTGGGCATAGATGGCGATACGATGCAGCACATGCAAATACAAGACGAAGACTTGGTGATTGATGTGCAAGTGGAGGATGTTTCGACGCTGGATGCTAATGCCCTGAAAAACGACCTGACGCAATTGATTCTATTAACTTACGATGACGAGTTCTGGACCCAATTGACGGAACTGGGCCTGGGCATCCGTTACAGGGTTCGGACGGCTGCCGACTCAAAACCCATTGAAGTATATATTTCCAACGAAGAATTAACCTCGTATTACGACTCGGACACGTTGAATTTGGATAGAGCTTTGGAAATCTTGTATGAAATTGTCCGAAACTTCCAACCGGAGCATTACGACGCTGTAGATTACATTAGCCAGGATTCCATTGCCCTCAATGATCAATACGTGATTTATTATTATACGGTACAAGAGGACAATGGCCTGATGATGCAGTCGCTTCGTGCGGATTCCCTTCTGTATAAAGAGGAAATCAAGCAGAATTTCGCATCCAGCAATCCGCTCGCTGTCTATATGCTTCAAGTATGCGTTGCAGCCCATCGCGGAATCCAGTATCAGTATATCGATAGTCGCAATAAAAGGTCGCGCGTCGTCTATACGTTCCGCGTGGAAGACCTCAAACGTATTCTGGACGAGCTGTAGCGTTTGTCTGGGAATTTGGCAGTTGCCTTGACCGATGGATTTGAGAAGTCATAAATTCCACTCCCCATCTGTTTGAGATGAAATGCGATATTGCGATCAGGTCGCTTCCGATTGAAAAAATACTATTTTTGCAACTTTCTTGAAATCATCCATTTGATATGTCCATGTTTTATCTATTGTAGCGGGCAATATCACAATAAAGCAAGGCAGGATGTGCAGATTTGGCGCAATCCTTCCACGATGCGCTCGCGCTGTCTTGGACGCGGTTTTGAGCGTCCGCTGGCGTAATGCGACAATTGGGCGTGCCGTATGCCGGTAACACGGCTGATGGCTGCCAAAGAGGTGTATTGCTGAACCTCGTGCAAAATGGCGCTTACCTGCTTCTCATAGACAAGTTCATATTCTCCGTTTTTTATACTTTCCGGAATAGGATCACCATCCGCAATGCAACTTTCCAAATGGAATTGCAAGGAATCTTCAGTCTCCCGTTGGAGTTCGTCAAGGGTTTTGCCTGTTGAAAGAATTACGCCGTTAATACGCGGGTCGTTAATGTAGGACGCATAGTTCTTTCCGCACCAGTCAACCATTACATTTATCTGTTCCATATATAGTAAGTGTTTATGTTTGGGCTACTTCAACCCTGCTTGTTTTAAAATATTGTCCAAAAGATCGCCGTTCAAATCGTCCGATGGCTTCCTGTTGACAGTGACCTTTCCTTTCTTTGTCGGATGCTTGAACTGCCGGTGATCTCCCTTTGTGTAGGCAAGATACCATCCGTCGTCCTTTAGCATCTTGATTATTTCGCGGACTTTTATTGTTTTCATAGTTGTTCTTGTCTCAATTTTGACGGTGCAAAAATAGTATTATTTTTAATACTATTATCTTGCATCTGTAAAAAATAATTCTTTACCTGTTGCCGAAGTGATAATCCACTTTTATTGAGAAAATTATGTTTCCGTTTTTTCTGTTTTTATGCTCCCTTCGTGCCCTCCTGTCGTCGGGCGCTCGGGATGACGGTGCGGTCTTTGCGTATGAAGGCGGCAGCGCAATATGTGTGCGAATGGTTCGGGAATGGTGCTGCCGTGAAGAGATCCCTTCGTGCCTTCCTGTCGTCGGGCGCTCGGGATGACGGTGCAGTCTTTGCGTATGAAGGCGGCAGCGCAAAAGGCGTGCGGATAGCAAGGGAAAAGGTGCTGCCGCAGACACCGTGATGGCACTATTGTTTCTGTATTTCTTGAGTGATTTCTTCAATTACTCTTTTCACTTGTTCGGTCCATAGCTCGCGCTTCCAGACGATACCTTCTGGCGTAGCCAATTCTTCCCATTCTGGGTTGACACCATTTATTAATGCGTTTTTCTTCTCTCTACTTAATTGCTTTATAGCTTTTTCACGCGCAATGGCATCCGTAATGTCTGTAAATTCTTCGAAATACACACAGTGATGACACTTGTATTTAGAAGTGAAAGATTCTGGATTAGTATGGTTTTGATGCTCAAAAACTCTTCTGCACAAGTCATTTGTCACTCCTGTATATAGAACCGTTTTTGACTTATTTGTCATTATATAAACATAGCCGCTTTTTATCATGGTTGTAATCTGTTTGAGGATGCAAAAATACAATAAATTAACATTAAATTAATATTTATTAATGATAAAAAACACACTGTTTACCTCGGCGGCACCACGGGATTGTTTTCCCCCAATATTTTCCGCCGCCGCATTATTTTCCCCAAGTGCGACCGTCATCCCGAGCCTCCGACGGTAGGAGGAGGTGAAGGGATCTCTTTGCAAAAGGAAAATGATATACAGAGTTTTTTTTTTCGTACTTTTGTCGCCTCTTAAAAAATGATTGTTAACATAAAAATCGAAACAATGAAAAGAACACTTTTAACTGGTATTTTGGCCGTTATGACTGCTATTGTATTCATCTCCTGCAACAAGGCAAAAGACAACGATTATGCCGTGACCTGGGGACCGCAAAATGTGGCAATGTCTTTTGAAGGCAATGTGGAAGAAATTGACTCTTTAAATGCTGTGTCAGAACAGATTATGAATACAGTTTGCGGTATTTATAATGATGAGCTGATGAAGATTGATGCAGAACCGCAGACGGCAATGCTTATTTTCAGAAAAACCAATCCCAAGGAGGTGAAAAAACAGATTGAAGCGGCTACTGACAAAGTAGAGCAGACACTGACATCTATCAACACGCCAACGACGATGGACGGTTTGTATTTTGAAGTGAATATCACTATGAAAGGCATCACGGAAGAGTATGAGGAGACGATTTACACGGAATCTTTCGGAGATGCGAACCTGTTGCACAAATAAGAGGTAACCCCTTTTCCCCCGTATGAAAAAAGTATGTTTCATCAGCATGGCGCTGTTTTGCACATTCTCCGTGCTGATGTTCAGTTCTTGCTCGTCGATTCTCAATACCGTTGCACATATTCAGATGAAGAATCCAACAGTTCTGACGAAAGAGGAAAGCCTGGATTTTGTGCGTGAAAACTTGCGATCGGGCATTCAAGAGGTTTATGTGCTACCCAGTGCGCCAACGGACAGTGCAAGGCAAGATGCAATGTACTATTACCTGTCTTCTCCGCGCCGTTGTTTTGATAGTGCCGGTCTTGAGTTTGACAGCGCCTCAACAAAAGTTTCCAGTTGCTCGTGGTTGAAATTCCGTACTTTTTTCAGTCAAGACTCCATAGATACCTACCTTTATCATTCCTGCTCGGCCAAAACACTTGACGATTATTTGAGTGAATTTGAGAATGTCAGCAAGGTGGATTCGGTTGATAAACAATCCACTACGTTTCTACTGGGGTTGTCACCCGACAGCAAAATGCCTCTTTCTTGTAAAGACATCAATGATTTATACGATGCGTGGGAGGGCAAATGCCGTATCATAGTGCTAATCACCAATCCGCAGGATGAGTGGGGACTGCCTAAGGGCAAGCGCGTGAAGTACAGAATGAAGATGCTGGAACGTGATCGGGATGTTG
>JAKSMD010000117.1 GCA_024400815.1 Bacteroidales bacterium
TTTGAATAAGATTGACTGCGCCTCAGCAAATCAAGCAAAGCTTGTTTGCATTCGGTTTGCGCAATCTTTGAAAGCGAATCACAACGCATTCTTTTTCTTCCTGCATAAAGAAAAACAGGATATATTCCTTATTACTTGACGACACTGCGGACGAACTCCTCCAGCGTGCCTTTGCTCTCCATTTGGACCAATTTTTCAATTTCCTTGTTCTTGCCCAGAACCTTCTGGTATTTGTTGTAATAGTTGATGACGGTTCGCAGACCTGCCAGGTTGCCATCCACCAAGGAGAGGTCATACTTGTTTTCTATGGTCTGTTTTGCCCAACCGCCCAAAAACAACAACATCAAGTTGCCATCATTGAAATTGAGAATGTCGGAGTTGACCTCCATTTTGATGTCAGGCGTGCCAGATACCCACCACAAAACATAGGAGTTGACATCCTTCCGAAGGGATGCCGTAGGCCCGTTATTTTCCAACCAGTTTTGGCAAGACAAGAAATCTTTTTCGTAATTGACATATTCCGACTTCTCAATTCCCTCCTTTATTTCAGGAACGACGAATTTCTGTGAATAGGCGAAAGTGGCGCCTACGAGCAGCAAAAAAACACATACTAATTTTTTCATAATGCAAAATGATGCGGGCTTCTAATATCTAATAATCGAACATCGCTGCCCCCAACCTGGCGAAGTCCTTTATCCAAGAGGTAGGCGAACGATGCGGCAAATAATATTTTTTGTTATACTTCTTTCTCCAATTTACTCAACGGCTCTCATTGCTTGAATCCCCATCTGATGGTCTTATTTTGAAAAGAGCAAACGCTTATCGGCAAATCTACAATCGGACCATCATCCCTTTCGGGTATTTAACGCTATAACTCACTCTAAAAGTGCGCGTTTCGCCAGATTGCAATTCCATATCCCAAGTAAGTACGCCAACATCTGTTTTATTATATGTAGGAGCGGGCTGTATCTCATTAACTTTTACTTCTATATCATTATTTCCAGAAAGCGGATAAGGTTCCTTCAAAGTCAGCTTTACGGACTTCGTCTGATTGTTTTTAACCGTAATCAGATACGTTTGCGTCACCGTTGTGGTATTGCCCACGTGTTTGGTACTGCAAAATTCGAGTTCCTTTTCGCGCTTTACCGTAACTCTAGGATCGGTGGTTAAGGTCAGCGTCACTTCCTTCTCAGAAGCATTCGGATTCACAAAGGTTTTTCCGACAAAGGTGTTGTCAAAAGTCACCGTGGCATAGCCGGGTAGCAAATGATATTTTTCATAGTCCGACAATGTGGCTATGACATAGGTCTCTCCCGCCATCTTGGGGGCACAATAGTACTTGTAGGAAGCAGCAATATCATAATTCTTCAAGTCGATCAGCTGCTCCTTGCCGTTGCCCGGGATATCGTAGGGAACTGAAATGTTGTAATTGACGTGTACTTCCTGCATATCCACATCCACGAAATCGTTCATCTGAATGGGCGTGGGGGGCGCTTCATCCGTGCGAACCCGCACACCTTCAACAATGGTCTTCGCACTGGCTTTCTGAGTATCATACGTTATAGAATTACTGAGCGCCGAACTATTGCTATTGGCACTATAACGATAGAAATTAAGATACCACGCTTTCAGCACCGGCGCTTCATTCGTGATATACGGCGTGGCATTGGAAAGGGTAAGTGTGACATTGTTCCAATCCAGGCCGGTAGTCTGATAAACCTTGGCCTTGGAAATCATCGTCACTGGTTTATCCAAAGAGGTGATGAGGATATCGTAGCAAGGGCTCCATCCGGCATTGAGCGTGAAATAACGAATGGTGAAATTCGTCTTAACAGCTGTAGGCACGCTGACGGAAAGTTTCAGCACACCCGACTGGCGTTTGTCCTGCGATTGATCTTGTTTTAACTGCATATCAATACGATTAGTGATTTCCTGATAATCGGCGATACGCTGATTGTCTTCATTTATACTACGTTGCAAGTCAGATGCCTTCGAATTGTAAAGTTCCATATTCGCATTGATATCGGCCACAGAAACCGGGCCGTCTTTTTGCTGCATATTGTTCAACGTGCCGTCAGTGAGCATTTTGAGAAGATGTTTATGCACTTCCAGCTCGTCTTGGGCCGATTTCAGCGCTTGCTGATAGTATTTCAGGGAGTCAGAAAGGCGTTTGATGTGGGCGCTTTCCTCCTTAATAGTGATGAAGTCGTTTGAGAATTCCGTGGCGGAGACGAGCACGCCGTTAGCAGAGACAGTGAGACTACTCAGTTCAATATCGGGACTCAGACCGTTGATGACAACCTCATAGCTCCCGCTCGGGAGAGATGCAGCGGCCTTGTGGGTCAGAGAAGCGCCGTTGAGATAGACGGTGGCAGTTTCCAAGACAGCGATCACCTCTTTTTGGGCAGACACACAGTACACAAAGGCGATCAAAGTTACAAACAAGAAGACACTTTTTCTCATAATAAATTGATTAATAATACAATAAAAAAATACGAAATACCACTTTGCAGTCCGCACAGTCATATAAAAATGCAAACATACAAAAAATAACGTTGACTTTCCCGGCTTTTAGCATTTAGACCTTGACTTTGACTTTTTTAGCCATTGGCTTTGGGCTATTAGCTTTTCGTATTAGGCAATTAGAGGAATTACCCAAACAGTTCTTCGTGTCTTTGATTGATTTTCTGATAGGTCTCGATATAACAGTGGAAAAAGCCCTCTGTCTGCGGCGTAATGATAGGTCGTTTCAATTCAATGGCTTCAATCTTAGGAAAATCATAGGCACCATTAACCTTCCAACCCCAGTCGTCCAAGAACCCTATGTCAAAGGCATTGGTAGGACAAAAGAAGGAACATCTCATACACATGTTGCAATGATGATGAAACTTGAAGTTTCCTTTATCATCCATTTCTATATTGTGCATGGGGCACAATCGGACACATTTGCCACATCGCATACACTTATCTGGGTCAACTTTGTACAAAAAGGAGTTGACATCTCCCCCTATGTACATCGGTTTTGACACCGCCCAAGTAACCAATCTAGGCCACCATTTGTAAGGTTTCAAGTTGGGGATATCATGCTGTATTTCATACACTAAAATATCGTATAGTTTTTCATCTATGGACAGCATCTCCTTAACAAGATTCTCTTCAAAACGGAAATGGATATTGTAAGGCATGATGAAATGATACTCGTTTTCTATGCGTACCTTGCTGCGATGCAGTTTACGTAACAGATACATAGAGGACGCATCGTTTTCATGTTCGGTTTCACCAGAGTTTTTATAGATGAATGTCTTAACGCCTTTGGGGAACTGTTGCTTGCGAACAAACTTCAAGAATGGATACGGGGCACTGAAGCCATAAATGGGATAACCCAAACCTATCAAATCGTATGGGGAAAGGTCGATGCGTTCTATTTTAGAAGGATCAATTTCATATAAGGAAACCTCATAACCAACATTTTCCAATCTCTTTTTCAACTTGTTAGAAACATATCGAGTATTAAAGGTCCCCGTAAAATAGAGGAGTAAACATTTCATCATATCAACAATGTGTATTGGTTACTTTTTCTTTTTCCTTAAGATGTTCCATTGGAAATCACGTCCATATTGGCCCAACGTGTTAGGATCGGCAGTCTTAACGCGATCCAAGAATGTCTTTTTGCGAAGGGTCAATATATTTAGTAGCCCTCGGAATTCAAAATACTCATAACAGCGTTCATATCCAATATTTTGAATCAGCCAGCGGTCTTCGCATTTGACATAATCCACATCGTAAATGGCTGCACCGTGGAGTTTGACGAGAAATTTCTGATGCAGAAGATGGTCCTCCAAATACCATTTGGCATGGGCGTGTGTGCAATCAAGAACATCCACTTCGCCGCCGTGAATGAGGTGCGTGGAAGGCATATCCAAGGTCATAACGTCACACAAGAAATGAAGGACCTCGTCTTTGCCCTGGTAGGACATCGTGCCGTTCCCGTATGAGGACGTGACCGTGTTGGTAAAGCAATCAGCAATGCCATCAAAGTCGCGAGTGTCGAGACAACGCTGATATCTGGCCTGCAAATTGCGGATGTACTCAATATCTTCCAACCGGGTAATTCTCTCTTCTAAAGTCATATTATTCAATAAGATGTTTTAACAGTGCACGACTATCATCGTGCCAAAAGGGACTTCCGAAATCATCATCTTCACCTTTTAATTTATCCCCACCTTTTTTCCAAAGCAGTAGGACAGATAGGCGCAAAGGTATATTTTCTTGGGGTCATTGAAGGCCATCTGCTGGAGATACGGGAATATCATCTGCATGCTGACTCCGATTTCTAAGGCCTGCAATTTGTAGTCGTTGCGAGCAAATTCGAAATTGAGGCCAGTCTTGGCATAGAAACCCGGTCTGAAAGTGGTTTGCAAGATGCCACGGAACATGCCCGCGCCCCCCAAGATGTTGTTCAAATCGTGCTTGTCGGGATTGTAACGCACAATCTCAGAAAATCCTGTGTTGTAGTTCAAAATCTCCACGTAATTGGGGATGGCAATGCCCAAGCAGGGACCCGCCGACAGTGTGTAGCGTATTTGTACCCCGCCCCAATAGGGTTTCTGATGCAGCGTACGCTGGTAGCCATAACCGCCTTGCAAAAAGAATAAGGTGTACAACTGTCCATAGCGACATGGGCGCACCCCTTCATATAAAGCATTGATGGAACGCACCGATTTGGGATGCTGGTTATACAAAAAATCTATCTCCCAGAAATGCTTGTTGTAGATGTCCGGCGTGCGTCCATGCTGAAAACCGCCACCCACCCCGCTGGTATTGGCATATATGTCAAAATTCCACTCTTTGATGGTCACATCATGGTAGAATTCTCCAACATCTTGCGCAAAACATGCACCACCCAACATCGCAAACGCCACAAATAGCATCTGCCTAATGCCGATGGATGATGTTTTTTTCATACTAAATATTCAATTATTCTGCCTGGTCAGCAGGTGCTTCATAGTAAGCATAGTGACCGTATGCGGCACATTTGTGCTGAGTATCACAAGCAGAAAAAATAGCTAATGTGCAAAAAAACAATGCTACTAATACAATAATCTTTTTCATTTTCGTTATTGAGTTTAAAAACATGCAAAAATAGTTAAAAAAAACTCTAACGCGGATTTCTTGATTTTATTTTATAAACATTTGAATTTTAAAATCGTACATATCGCTTTATGGTTCTTATTGATAGTGAATTGCGCATTCGCACAACATCGTATGCCAGTCCTCCCCGAGACCTTGAGTTTGTCTGATTTTCCAAAACTATCCGAAGAAATCGTAACTTATTTCGAAAATCACGGCTATCCTTTTGCATCTGTTTCCTTAAAATCCGCTGATCCGGAGCACGGCGACATGACCCCGAAAATCGTCATTGACACCAGCATTTTCGTCACCTTTGACTCCATCATCCTCAAAGGAGATGTCAAGCTATCGCCCCACTTCCTCTACCCCTACTTAGGACTGCGGCGGGGCATGCCCTACAACGAACAGCTCATGCAAGCCATTGCGGGCAAACTTGCCGAGCTCCCCTACGCTACTATCGCCCGCGAGCCCGGGGTCTCTTTCGTCAAAGACAAGGCATATCTCTACGTTTATCTTAACCAACGCAGAGTCAACCAGTTTGACGGATACATCGGATTAGTGCCTACCGACG
>JAKSMD010000118.1 GCA_024400815.1 Bacteroidales bacterium
TATTGGGGAACGCCGCCTTATACTGAAGGAAAAGAAGATCAATCTTCTGCCAACATGATTTCGGTTCTTTGTTCATTGCGCGTAGTCCTTTCGACTGTCGGTCACACCATTGTGGCCTTACGCGCAGTATTATGAACGAAAACGCAAAATCAATCCGTGAGCCGCTTGATCTGCATTCCCGGATTTGTAAAGAGGATGTATCTGTGAGCCTAACTTAGTAGGTCACCTCGCAAATTACTGCCAATTTGAGTAATATTGATTGTCCGATGCGTCTATCTGAATATCACATCCAACTTATTTTGATCGCTTGAAATTGGTTAAGGGGGTGTATGATTTTTTTCGTCGCTTCATCCCCTTAACCGCATTTGTTAACTTTGTAATGACATTCTCTGAAAATTCTTCTCCACTGATCCTTGAATAGATAGCCAATCCTTGCTGCACATATTCAGGATTTTCTAATGCATGTTTCCACACCTCCGACATCTTGGAAAAAAATACATTTTGAACAGTTTGCACTTCACCCTGAAGTTCTTTGTTGTGTATATTCAGTTGACAGGAAAGGATTGCCCTTTCCAGCGATTCAGAAATTTGTTCCAGCGCTTCAAATGAAGGTTTATCTGTTATCTGCAAAAGGACCCCTATTCCCTTTAACAACAATCCGACAACTCTAAAATCACCTCTTGCCGCCGCAGACAGTTCTGTTACCATGTCTGCTGCCTTAATTATATTGCTACTCCACGCATTCTCGTCTATATTGCTCAAGTATTTTTCTGCATATACCGCAAGTTGCAATAGGTCATTTTTTATTTCACCATCTTTGTAATCGTCTACCCCCGAGTTCGCCAATTCAACAATCGCAGAATTCGGATCGACAACGACCATCTGCTCGAGGAAATAACTAATAATTGCATCAGATTTTCCATCCGCAAGATGCTGCGAAATGGAACTCTCGGGATTTTTGGCATTCGGAAATAGAATCAATCCCAGTTCTTTTTTTGTTCGCCAGGGGCCAAATAGATATTTGTAAACACTATCCCGTTGCCACTTTGTCAACTTGATTTTATTCATTGCACCGCCCCCCATTCTTTTTTAATTTTATCGATGCTCAATCCATAATGTTGCATCAAAACTTCGACATGCCGAGGGTTGTTGCCCGGAGCATTAACGAGCGCGTTTCTAAACTCAAAAGGCGGATAATTCTTCCAATCCTTCGCCAACGCCTCATAGGTCACGTGTGCATCGTTAAACTTTTTTGTCTTTGCGACGACCTTTCTTATCGATTGTTGTAAATCGGTCTCCAATCCTTTTCTAGCCGGCAACCATATCTGGTAAACAAAATCGGACATAGGCGGCGTTATCTTACCATGAGGATTATCCTTCTTGCGAGAAACTTTATCTGCAAGTTTCTCTAATGTTCTCCAAAGAGTACTTATAAGAACATCTTGCGTTGTTGCCGCTGAATGCATTATTGAGGTAACTATCTCAAATCGTGTCTCCTCGACAGAAGGTGGCTCGGCCTGAATTGTCTTACTCAACTGCGAAACATCAAAAAGCACCTTGTCCCCCTCGTTCTTCGCTAGCCATATCCGAGATGCCCTTGCGACATTGGCATCAATAGAGGTCATCTTCTTTACCACATCGGCACTTGCGAACAAATAATGATATATACAGATGATTTGGCAAAAGGCAACCATTGCCTTATGATCAACATCCATCGGTTCATCGTCCTCACAATCTATGCCAAAATCCCACACCAGCAACTCAATCCAGACGCGAAGATGGAATTCGTACTCAAGATTTCTTTTGTCTTTTAAACGGATAATACCATACAGTTTTTCGTCCGGCCCCAAGGGTGCGCAAATGGACTTCTTGCAGTACTTATGTGCTTCCTGTAGTAGATACCCACCATACCAATTCCTGTCTTTTACGACTCCTTTACTTATGAGTATGTCGTCTTTTTCTGGCATAAGAAATCTCAATCCATTCTTCTGCGGATGCTGTAGCCACCATCGTGCAGCAAATGTAGTCTGTCTTGCATAATGACGTCGAAACCTATAACGCAATGCGGCATATTTCCCACCAATTTTACCATCCGAATATTCATCCCATGTCCGCATAGCCGCGCCAGCCAATTCTACAGCTTTGTTTACATACCATCTAGCACCTTCTAAATTTTTATCTCCCCAAATACCTGCCACCGAGCATTCTGCCATATATCTACAAGCGGTTGACGCCATGTATCTGAATCTGCAAAGGATCTCCGTGTCTGCACTTCCTTCATTGTCGCAAATTTCCGACAATCGCAAAATTTCACGATACATATCGCATGAATGTCTTTGGTCTTCCTTCCTTACTGAATAATAATTCCACCTCGCCCAATCATACAGTAGCCGTGTTGCACACATCAAAAAAAACCAACGATGAGGATTCGCCGCAACCGAAAGCGCATGCCAACATGGACAAATATTGTCTAATGCCCACTTAAATGAATTTCGTACAACTACTTTACGCTCCAAAGTCGCATCTTTAATTTCTTTGTATATCAGAGACAATGCATCCCGATTCGATTCCCTTACCTTGACCACCCTGTCAAAACGTTTTTGTTCGTTAGCAAAGTTTCTGTGCCGAATTTCATTGATGCGCATATTGAGTTGCCTGATGAAAAATGCGAGTTCTTCCAATTCTTGAGCCGACAACCTTGTCAAAGCATCACTGTCAGATGCATCGAAGGCATACTCGCTAAACCAATTCAGCGATTTTCCTCTGCGCATCTGCGAAAAGGCCTTTCTAAAGTTTCCTCTCGAAAGCGCAGTCATCCAGCTGCTCCACCTATCATAACTGCGATTCTCGATAAGATAGTCAAGGAGTTCTCCGAACACAATACGTTTCTGAACATTGGAAAACGGAGATTTATCGGTCACCTCATCATGACAACCCACTTCTGCGCACCCTCCATTAGCTTTACGATTCTTGGATTGTCTAAGCCCCCTATTCACAAGGATAACGTCAACGAGCCCGAGCAATGCGCTCTCTAGTGAAACATCTTCCGAGATGCCCACAGACTCCTGATTTCTGCTTCTGCTCTGAACAACACACTTCCGCATGCTTAAGAGATGTTCTGTACTTTCATCCCACAGTATGCTTCCGCACCCTCTAAAGAAATCGTCTAGTTTCGTATCAGTTTGTTGATCGGTGATCTCTTCATCGTTCACCCCAAATCGCAACCCCATTTCTTCGACGAGTTCCACTTGCTCCTGATTAGTTCCATAAGCCTCAAAAATTACAGCCGCGTCGCGTTCGTCTCGGGAAGTATCCCCTCTCACAAAGCTTCCAAAGCCCCCGTGGTCGAGCGGCTTTAGATTGCTGACAGCATTTCCGTATTTCCCCCGCAAAGACAAATAACGACTATACGGATCCTCCGGCTTGAGCATTCTAAGCCATCCCACTTGAGTAGGTGTTAGTGCAATTGCTTTCTTCATTTCATCTCCCGATTGTTTCTGATCAGCTGCCAAACCGCCGCCACCCGGCCTGCCGTATTCGTCGCACCATCCGTAATCGCTTCAGGATGCCAATGACGCTGAAATGCTATTGTCGCCTTATCAATGTCAGACACATCATATCCGATGCCAGCAAGCATCTCAGCAACAGACTTCTTCGGTTCCGCAAAATTATCAGTCCAAACCCCTATTCCCACCTCCGCGAGTTTCTTCCACGGAAACGCTTCTCCTGGGTCCTGCTTGCGTTGTGGGGCCACGTCGCTATGCCCAAGAACGTACTTGATTGGATAACGCGACTGGATGTCTTTACACAACTTGATTACCGCATCAATTTGCGCATCGGGGAATGGCTCTCGCTTACCATCTGCCGTCAAACCTGCGTTCACGATTTCGATGCCAATGCTGCAATCGTTGATCGCATTCATTCCAGCCCAAGATCCCACACCAGCATGCCAAGCCCGCTTGGACTCGTCTACCAAATTATAAATACTCCCATCTCTATCCACAAGATAGTGTGCGCTTACCCTGCCTGCCTCATTAGTGGCATCACACAATCGCACTAACGATTCCTCGCATGTCAAGATGGCTGTATAATGAAGAACCAACACCGAGACTGGATACTTGCGCTCATTGAAATTCGGAGAAGGGAACATCCTAAGTGTTTTCATGTGGTTTACACTCGAACAAGACGTTAACACAACCAGGCAAAGAACAACTAGCCAGACTTTTGCAACATTTCGCCACACCGAAATAGCATTAACGCACATCTTTTATTCATTTGTTTCGATCTGATTACATACACAACACTCACTGGCTTTCCACGTCATGCAAGCACATCCGTGGAAAGCCTTTGAAGATTCGCGACAATCGCATCAGTTGCGATTGCTCAAGAATCTTCACAACCACAATTGTCAGATCCAGTTCCTGGATCAGCGCAATCGCAATTGGGGTCATCTCCGCAACCGCCGTAGCTTGCGACCGCTGCGTTTAGTGTCACGAGTTCTCCAATTTCCTCATTGCCCATTTATATCACCTCCTTTCTTTCGCCTTGTATACGTTCCAATATCATTCGAGCCATAAAGTCTCGTACAAACCTACAATGCGCTAATCGCCCATCCTCCGATAACAATTTATTTACCATTGGACAGCCACCGGCGCAATGCCACTTACAAAAACAAAATGCACATTGCTCTTTGTTTCGCAGCAAATTAGGTATCCGGCTAACTTTATCATGTTCAAATGGCGCTTTCACACTCCCGAAACAAAAATCATCAAACCCAAAATCTTTAGCCGACGAAACTCGATGACACGACACAAAATGCCCATCAGGAGTCAAGCACAATTCGCCCTTGCAAAACTGATATGCAATTCGTTGAAATGATGTCTGAACTGAGTTCCTCAATTTCAACCCACAACCAGCAGCAACATCCCTTGCTTGCCAATAATATTCAATAAATTGACTGTAAAAATCGTCAGTCGCATCACTTGCATCGGTCACATGTTCAAAATGTACACTCTCAATGCCTTCAAGATTTGCAACTACAAATTGAACCATTTCAGGCATAAGTTTGACACACGTCCGATTGATTGTTGTTCTAATTCTGTTTGTAACACCAGCGGCAATCAACTTTTTAATGTTTCCAAGCACAACAGAATGCGTTTCCCTTCCAGAAACAAATGGACGATTCGCGTTTTGAACCTCTGGAAGGATGTCAAACGACACTCCTACTCTTATACCATTCTCTTTAAACCATGCTATTCTGTCATCTGTAAGAAGAGTTCCATTTGTAGTAACAGATATGGATATCTGCTTCTTCTTTTTAGAAGCTTGTTGAGTTACGATTTGCACACATTCCTTAAACAATTCCCAATCATACAGAGGTTCCCCTCCCCCAATAAAAGACACTTCGCCATTTGTTTTTAGGGTATTTGACCACATTTCAACAGCACTCTTGAATTTTGGCAATTCGATAACACTTTTGTCATGAGCATTACGCGCATAACAATATACACACCCTAGGTTACATGCTTGCGTTGGTATCACAATCAATCTTTGCGACTCAAGTATCTGTTTGGAAGATGGTTTGGCAACGCACTGAACTTGTTTTGAATCAATTTGCCTGATGTATTCCTTAATTTTCTGCGGCCATAATGCCGTGGGA
>JAKSMD010000119.1 GCA_024400815.1 Bacteroidales bacterium
ACTGATTTACGATTAATTTGGTTAGTGTATTTAAGGGTGTGGCCGGAAGCGCATCATCCATATATAGAACTAATCTTCTGGAGCGAACAATGGGTCCCAAGCGGGGAGCATGATAGGTTTTTGATTGAAAAGTTTAAGCGTTGCTTCCGGAATATATTTGGATTCCACCACTAAACGGAACATATATTCGTTAAACCATTCGTTGGTCATGATGAGGAAACCATTGTGTCCGTAAGAACTTCCCCAGCTGTTTTCCACCATCCATTTCAAGGGTTTGCCGTCTTTGTCAAGGTCAACCGCACAGAGCGTCATGGCGTGTGAAGACATACTTGCGTAAGTGGCGATACGTTGTTTTTTGTCCATATTGAAGGTGGTGCCGAATAAAGAACCGTAGTCGTAGTTGTTTACGTCCATGTATCCTTTGTCGCGATCGAGGAATTTGGCGACGTCGCAGGAGAAGTACATGTTGGTGCTGTCTTTGATGGAGGCGATGGCCATGTCGGCGATTTCATTCATCGGCAGGTTGAGGAATTTCCAGTTCTGTCCATCATAAACATGGCGGTCGTATTCGATTTCATATACTTTATAATATTCGCGAGTCGGGTCGTTCATAACCATGTAGTAGGTGGAGAAGTCCTCATTCGCGAATTTTTGAGCGAATGATTTCGGAGTGTAGGTTTCGGTACTGACCACATTGCCTTTGGAATCGCGTTGTGTCCACGTGAATTCAGCAGGTGGTTCTCCGAAGGAGATGGCCAGCATTCTGTAGATGGTTTGCAACATCTCCATTTTCTTGTCTTGGAGTTGCTTTTCTGTGACACTTTTGTTGTTGGCCATTTCACGAAGTTCCAAAGCGTCTTCGCGAAGTTTCAACTTGATAAGGGAAGCGATTTGGGAGGTGTGGTTAGTGCTATATGTTTCTGGCATAGCTTCTTTCGGCATGATGCCGTATTTGGTGACTAAGTTGGCAATGCCCGTAAATTGGCCGCCGTCGCTCAATGGATTTTGGAATAGCCATTTAACAGTCTCGTCTTCCATGGATTTTGCTCTGGTATCCAAGATGGATTGCAAAAAGAGATTGGATTTTTCCAATTGATCCCAGAAGAAGGTGTAGCATTGCGAGAATTGGAAATCAGAAGGAAGGTCGTACTTTTTAATGGCTTTTGCGCGAAGTACATTCATGCCCGTGAACATCCAGCAGCGACCGGAAGACTCTTGGTCGGTGATGGCCTTGCACGGCACCTGGTTGGAAAAATGGCTGTCAAAGGCTGTGCTGTTTGCGTACTTTTTTGCCAACTTGTGGATGTCGTTGGTGACTACAGCGTTGCGCAGTGCCTTGTTTTCTCCATTGGATTTGAATGAGGTCTGCAACGCTTTGATTTGGTCGTTGGAAAGACCGCCTTTTTTGTCGATAGACTGCGCATTGCCAAGGAATAAGCAGCCAGCAGCTAAGGTGATGAGGAAAAGTTTTTTCATTGATTATGTTTTTAATTAATTTAGATTATTCAGTTTTTAATTTTAAGGGCGCAAATTTACATAAAAAAACATTAGCGGGGGCAATAGCATGAAAAACTTTGTTGCATCTATTTTTGTACTTTTGCAACCTCAAAAATGAACCCTATGAGAAGTTTTGGTAGTGATAACAATTCTGGAGTGCATCCTCAAGTTATGGATGCCATTATGCGTGCGAATGCAGACCATGCGTTAGCGTATGGAGATGATGAATGGACCCTGCAAGCCATTGCAGATTTGAAGTGTACCTTTGGCGCTTCGGCCGAACCATTTTTTGTTTTTAATGGAACAGGCGCCAATGTTTGTGCCGTTCGGGCCTGCTGCAAACCTTGGGAGTCTGTCTTTTGCGCAAGCACAGCGCATATTGCGGTTGACGAGTGCGGCGCACCCGGCTTCCTCAGTGGCGCAGCTGTGAAGGAAATCGATACACCGAATGGCAAATTGACCCCGGACTTGCTCAAACCTCATCTTCATGGTTTTGGCTTTGAACATCATTCGCAACCCAAGATGGTCTATATTTCTGAGGTGACGGAACTGGGCACAGTTTACTCAACAGACGAAATTAGGGCATTGGCTGATTTTGTGCACGGTTATGGCATGTATTTGCATATGGATGGCGCCCGCTTGGCTAATGCCGCTGTGTCATTGCAGAAAACGGTGAAGGAAATTACGGTGGACTGCGGTGTGGATATCTTGAGTTTTGGCGGTACGAAAAATGGTTGCATGATGGCGGAATCGGTCATCGCTTTTCATCCTGAATTGGCCGAAAGCTTAAAGTATATTCGGAAGCAATCCGCGCAACTTTGTTCCAAAATGCGTTATGTCGCTGTCCAATTTTCTGCTTATGTGAAAGACGATTTGCTGTATCGTAATGCTCAAAATGCCAATGCGATGGCGCAGTTGCTTAGAGCTGAGCTTGAGAAGTCTGGGTGCTCCTTTACGCAAGCTACGGATGCCAATACGCTCTTGTTGAAAATGGATCCTATCGTGGCGGAAAAATTGTTGGAGAAACATTTTTTCTATGTGTGGGATGAGAATACACATGAAATCCGCTTCGTGACCTCATGGGATACAACGGAAGCGGATGTTCGTGCTATTGTGGATGATTATAGAGCCATTGTTGCTGAAAAGTAACTACATGGCTTGAATGTTACGCGCGATAATCGCACATATTCTTGGAAAGAATCTTTTAATGTAAACCATAGTGAGCTCGCCGCTGCCCACCAGTACTTCGTTTTTCTTTTTGTAGATGGCGTTGACGATTTTGTTGGCCGCTTTTTCGGGCGTGATGCCGTTGGCTTGTCCGGCATCCATTTTGCCGTGTTTGGCACCGTCTTTTTCTAGGGCGTTGACGGAAATGTTCGTTTGCACGCGACCGGGCGTTACAATGGTGACCCGGATGTTGTCTTTGTAATTCTCTGCAGCGATGGTCTCAAAGAATCCATATAGCGCATGTTTGGCAGAAGAGTAAGCACAGCGCAAAGGAAATCCGAACATGCCGTTGATGCTGGTGGTGACGGCCAGCTGACCGCCGCCTTGCTCAATCATCTTGGGCAGCACGATTTTCGTGAGTATGACGGGCGCAAAGTAGTCGATATCCATGACTTTGCGAATGACGGCCATTTCAGTTTCTACGGTTGTGCCGCGTTGACTGATGCCAGCATTGTTGTAGAAGACATCGATGTGGCCGTATGCGGAAAGTGCATTTTCAGCCAGATGCGGTAATTCTTCGATTTGAGAAAGATCGAAGGGCAGGGTAGTGACGGATGGGGCGCCGAGACTCATGCATTCCGTTCTCACATCTTGTAGCAGGTCGGCTTCGAGCGCTGTCAAAATCAATGTCGCACCCTCTTGGGCGAAACGCATGGCCGTGGCTCGTCCTATCCCAGACGAAGACCCCGTAATCCACACGACTTTATTTGCAAATTTCTTCATTGTCAGAATGTTTTACCGATGAGACGCAAAGTTTGTTTGGCAAAGACGTTTTTCGTCGGCTTTGAATAATTTTTAATTGAAAATGTCTTACTTGTCAATCATATCCTTAAAGAACTTCGCTCTTGCAGCACCTTCGCCGGTATTGAGCAGGATGGTTTCGCCATTGTGGATTTGTCCACTTTCCAAAGCCTTGTAGAATCCGGCCAAACAGACGATGGAAGCAGGTCCAAGGTAGATGCCGCGCTCTTTCTTGACGAGTTTGCCGAAATCGACTAAATCGCTTTCTTTAACTTGCAAGAAAGTTCCGCCGCTTTTGCGAACGATGGGCGCTACAATGGGGAACATGCCAGGATTGCCGGTGGAGAGAATAGACACCATCGTTTGAGGATTTTCAATCACGGGATATTCTTTCTCATAGCCTTCTGGAAATCCCTTGGCAACAGCGTTATTCCAACCTTGTACCATAGGGTCGCAAGTGTCTTGTTGGATGAGCAGCATGCGTGGCAGCTGGGTGTCGGGGAAGGTGGTCTGCATGTCGCGTACCCCTTTGTCTAAAGCGATGGGACCCGTGCCACCGGCAACGGCTTGAATGTAAACGTCCGGCATTTTCCCTAACTGACGGAGATATTCGAATACCATGGTTTTCTTGCCCTCCACCCGAATTGGGTCAATGTTTCCGGCTGAGATGAGCACATGGTTGTTTTGATGAAAATCAGCGGCTTCCTTTTTTGCTGCACCGTAGTTTCCTTCGCTGATAACCACATTTTGACCGTAGGAACGGATGGCTTCAACGGTGTCGGGGCAGACGTCGTTAGGAACGAAAACGGTGAATTTGATGCCGGCTTTTGCCAAATAGCGGCTGTAAGCAGTGGCCGTGTTGCCCGTGGAAGCAACACAGAATTCTTTGACACCGTTTTCTTTGAAAATAGAGGCGGCTAAAGAAGCTGCTATATCTTTGAAAGTGTTGGTTCCGCCGTTTTGGTCGTTGCGGTAAACCATTACTTTGCAATCAATTCCGTATTTTTCACGAGCATAATTTTCTAAGAAATCCCATTCTTCAATAGGGATAGCCCCTTCGCCGTAGGTGACGATGTTCTCTTTGTCCATGATGGGCAAAAAGTCAAAATAGTGATAGAAATTTTCGGGTTTATGCTCGGGTTTGGTGAGCTCGAGAATTTTGTGATAGTCGGCGCTATACACCACATCGGCACGCTTGCAGCCGCAATCACATTGTTGATTCATCTTGAACCATGTGGCGAAATCTTCAATTTCCTTGCCACATTGGGTACATACGAGTTTGTATTTGCTATTCATACGCTAAAATTTAGAAAGTGCAAAAATACAAAATTGATGTGATATTTGTCAAGTCATTAGGATGGTAGAACATAATAATATTTTTTCTTAATTATAGAATAATGTGTAGTTTTGCAACTTGTTATTGTTTTTTATTGACAAACATAACTAATTTATAATTAATAACTTAAATAATTTATTATGCGTAAGTTTTACAAATTAAACTTCCTTGGAGATGCATTAAAGGCGTTGCCATTTTTTATGGTGGTTTTGATGCTGTTTCTTGGTGCGCAAACTGCAAATGCGCAGTCCACTTCCTCTACCATCACAGGTAATGTGAATGACGGAAAGGATGCTATTGCGGAAGCTGTGGTTACTGCTGTACACATGCCGACCAATACTGCTTTTTATGCTGTCACAAACCGAAATGGTAATTACACTCTCAACAATGTGATCGCAGGTGGTCCTTACAACATCCAAATCGAAAAGATGGGATATCGTACCACTATGGTCCAAAATGTGTATGCTCCGATTGCAGAATCTGTAGTTGCAAACATTGTAGCAGAAAAAACTTCCGTTGTCTTGAAGGAGGTTGCCATTTATGGAGAATCAGATGCTTCTGGTATGAATGTGCAACGTTCTGGTGTGGGTACTCGTATTGACAACCACGCTATGGAAGCTATTCCTACCATTGATCGTAGTTTGAATGACGTGATGAAACTCACGCCGCAAGCTGCTGTTGTCAATGGCGGTTTCTCTGTCGGTGGCGGTAACTATCGTGGTTCTTCTGTAGCCGTCGATGGCGCTATGTTCAACAACTCTTTCGGTATTGGTACGAACCTTCCGGCTGGAGGTGCTCCG